>JALOPY010000317.1 GCA_025453735.1 bacterium
TGCAGCGAGATTCAACGGATTGGTTGGATTGATCGCGATGGTCACTTCTTCGGGATCATAGCTTCCGACATTGCTGACCTGGATGTTGGGAAATTGGGCAAAAATGAGTCCAATGCCGACGAATAGCGATAGAAAAGTTATGATAACAAAATTTTTAAAATTCATGGCAATGACCTTTTTATGAAATTTCAATTTTAATGGACACTTATTTTAATTTCTCAAAAATAAAGCTGAGATGCAACAATTTTTTTATTCATAGAGCAGTCAGAAAATATTTTTTGAGATGTGGTTATGCACTTTGCGAAACCATTCTATTTTGCAATCATTGATGTTGCATTTTCTTTATTGCGAGATTCGGACAAAACCACTGACCGGTCACTCGCAGTGACCGGTCAGAAAATGCAGTGCTGAGTTGAAATAAAATCGCTCCATGCAACCCAGCGCGTTCCGTTTCTCTTTGTGAAAAGAAATCAATATCGACAATCCATCTAGACAAATCAAATTTCACCAAAATATTTCTAAGTTTTCGCTTAAAAATTTCTTGCTTTATAAAGATATTATTCTTAAATTCGACCTGTTTTTTTGCCATGACCATTTGCGGTCGACGAGAAACGCACGACCGACTGTGTTGAATAATTTAAAACAAATCGAGAATGGATCAATTTTTTGATGCCAGACAACGAATGGTTCAGGATCAATTGATCGGGAGAGGAATCAAGGATCAAAAGGTGCTGGACGCCATGCGCAACATTAAACGGCATCTTTTTGTTGATAAAAAATATTGGGATCGAGCGTACGACGATACGCCATTATCAATCCCATGTTCTCAGACAATTTCGCAACCGTACATGGTTGGTCTGATGACCGAATTGATCCATCCTGATGAGGGAAAAAAAGTCCTGGAAATAGGGACGGGATCAGGCTATCAGACCGCGATTCTGGCAGAAACATGTCACAAGGTTTATTCAGTTGAGCGACATGCAGAGCTTGCAGGACAGGCGCGACAATTGCTCGATGAGTTGGATTATAAAAACATCGAAATTAAAATTGACGATGGAACGCTGGGCTGGGAAGAAAAAGGACTATTTGATGCCATAATCGTTACCGCAGCAGCGCCAGAGATACCAGAACAACTGGTGAAACAGCTTATGAGTCATGGCAAGCTTGTTATTCCAGTTGGAACGCAGTATCGACAGAATCTAGAATTAGTCCTCAAACGAGGAGAATCATATATAGAAAAGATAATTTGCGGGTGCATTTTTGTACCTTTAATTGGTAGAGGAGGTTGGGCAGAGTGAGCATAAACGCAACTGAGATCGACACCAGGGTTGGGCAAAAAGTTCAAAAAAAGACTTTCGTTAGAAAATTATACGACTGGGTGCTCCATTGGGCGGAGACACCGTACGGTTCTTTGGCATTAATCATTCTCGCTTTTGCAGAGTCATCATTTTTTCCGGTACCGCCAGATGTACTGTTAATCGCTTTGGCGATTTCAATCCCAAAGCGGTCGTACTATTATGCTTTTATATGTTCAATGGCTTCTATTGTGGGTGGAATGTTGGGATATTATATTGGAATGGCGTTGATGGATATTGTTGGATGGAAGATCATCGATTTTTACAACGCCAGGGCGATTTTCACTCAACTGTTTGCCACATTTAACGAATATAATTTCTGGGCGGTTCTGATTGCAGCCATTACGCCGATTCCGTATAAGGTGTTTACAATTTCAGCCGGCGCGGCAAACGCCAATTTTGGCATATTTTTATTAGCGTCAATTATTGGCAGATCGATTCGTTTCTTTGCAGTGGGAACTTTGATCTATCTTTTTGGTGAAAGAATTAAGAATTTTATTGATAAATATTTCAACTGGCTGTCAATTATTTTTATGGTGCTGTTGGTTGGAGGATTTCTAATTATAAAATATGCTTTTTAATACAACTTGTTGAATTGAAATCGGGGCGTAGCGCAGTCCGGCTAGCGCGTCCCGTTTGGGAACGGGAAGGTCGGTGGTTCAAATCGGAATGAAATCAAATTCAAGGCAATAGAAATAGCGATTATAAGTGTTCTGGTACACAATATCGGGGCGTAGCGCAGTCCGGCTAGCGCGCTTGCTTCGGGAGTAAGAGGTCGGTGGTTCAAATCCACTCGCCCCGACGAAAAATGGGTCTTAACCGACCCATTTTTTATTTCAAAAAAAAGTGCTTGACCTGTACCATCCTTTTTGTTATCTTTAGGATATGAAAAACAAAATCCTGATGATTAATCCCTGGATTTATGATTTCGCTGCCTATGATTTTTGGATCAAACCAGTCGGATTGCTTTCTGTTGGAAATTCATTAGAAAAGGCTGGATACCAAACATTTTTAATTGACTGCATGGATCGATTTCATCCGCTCAATCCTAAACTTAAAAAAAAGAAGTACGGTACCGGCAAATTCATTCGAACAGAAGTCGAAAAGCCACTATGCTTAAAACATATTCCCCGAAAATATTGTCGGTACGGAATGCCGCTGGAATTTTTTATGAAAGCATTAGCTGAAATTCCACAGCCTGACGTTATTTTGCTGACTTCAGCAATGACCTATTGGTATCCTGGGGTCATATTCGCGATTCAAATTTTAAAACAAAAATTCCCTGGCATCCCGATCGTCCTGGGTGGAATTTACGCGACACTCTGTTATGATCATGCCGTGGAACGCACAGGAGCAGATTATGTCATCAAAGGACCTGGAGAGACTGCGGCGTTAACGCTGGTCGATTCTTTAACAGGCAATGCATTCAATAGCGACTATAATGCTGGCAATTTTCCCCAGCCGACATATCATCATTATCAGAAATTGGTATCGGTTCCTATTTTCACATCCTATGGTTGTCCCTATCGCTGTTCATTCTGCGCATCGCAGCTTCTTTCACCAAAATTCATTCAGAGAAATCCAGGGGAAGTTATCCAGGAAATCGAATACTTCTATTATAAGAGGCATGTTCGTCATTTCGCTTTCTCCGATGACGCCCTGTTGATAGACCAGGAAAATCATCTATCGATTATTATGGATGCGGTGATCGAAAAGAATCTCAAGCTTGATTTTCATACCCCGAATGGCATTCATACCCAGTTAATTACCAGGGATCTGGCGAAGAAGATGTTTCGGTCGAATTTTAAAACGCTACGCCTGAGCTATGAAACATCAGATCGGCAGCGACAGGCAGAGATGGGATCAAAAGTCACTGATGATGGATTAGCCGATGCGATTGATTATCTGGAATCTGCCGGGTATCGCCGCAAGGATTTGGATGTTTATGTGATCATGGGGCTGCCGGATCAGCACTGCGAAGAGGTGATAACCAGCATGTTATTCGTAGCTAGCCTGGGAGCGAAGGTCCGGCTGACTTCTTTTTCGCCAATTCCCGGAACAAAAGATTGGGATCGAGCGATTGAATTGCATAATATGCCTGATGATCTGGATCCATTATTAACAAACAACTCAATTTTTCCTTTAAGCCGAGCTGATTTTTCTAATGAAATTTTTGAGCAAATTAAGAATCTATCTAAAGTACTAAATTATGGTCTTGATCATCGGATTAATTTTTTCGATAAATCTGAAATTGCAAAACTAGTGAAACAACATTTCAAAGAAATTAAAACTGAAATAGGAGGGAGGTAGGCGTGAGCTTTGATTTTCCGTTTGCCGAGTCCATTATAATTTATATCGGACTTGTCGTCATTTTTTTAGGAATCATAATCCTATTAATTTTTATGCACCAGGCATGGCAGCGGTCAATAGCGAAAAAGAAACCGAAAGAAAAACCAGTTAAAAAAGAACGGATGAAGCTTGAGCCAGGATGCCTGACTTTTCTGGTCAAAACCTTGATCATCTCTTTTCTCATTGCATCGGGTTTGATGATTATGTTTCTGGGCGCTTTCATCCAATCCATGACTTCGTTTACACGCGAAGAATTAGTTGCTGAAGTTACCTTCGAGGAAATCAATGCGATCAATAACACGATGAAGGGTATCCTGATTGAAAAAAAAGGAAATAATGCAAATATTCGTCAGGAATTTTTTCTCATCGGTGATCAATGGTTCGTTCGTGGTGATATTATCAAATGGGATAGCTGGCTGAATTTTTTTGGATTGCATACGATGTACAAGCTGACGCGAATGGGCGGCTATTTTACAGACCCACGTCGAGAAAGTCTTGAGCCACCGACAAATTACAGTCTGGTTCCGGAAGAGGAAACCCCGAAATGGCGCTGGTTGTATAAATATGGCTATGAGTTGCCGTTTGTCAACGATGTGTATGGCAATAGTGTTTATAAATATCCTCAGTTGAACAGAATATTTAAAATTTATGTGACACCCACAGGCTTCACAATTGGGACAGAGGATAAATAGTGCAATTTCAAAAAGCGGAAGAATCGAAAATCGAAAAAAATACCTATTAGTCTTCAACAAAACCATTCATTGGAGGATTGATGATGTTTAAAAAATTAGCTTTTATTTTTATCGTGATTTTATTTATTGGCTGTGATTCTGACGAAGCAGACCAGGTCAAAAAAGAAGTTGAAAGGCTGAAGAAA
>JALOPY010000318.1 GCA_025453735.1 bacterium
TGATGCCGCCGCATTACCAGCTCCGTTTCGGTCGTTCGAGCGAAGAAGCCGTTGGCTTCATCCTGGATGTTGCAGAGGGCGCCGATATCGACATTATCGTCCATCAATACCCTGCCTGGACCAAAGTCGGCTATTCGCTGGCAGAGATGCTGGAGATGGTCAAGCATCCCCGAGTTGTGGCGATCAAGATGGGGACACGGGATATGGCGAGATGGCTGCATGATTACGAGCAGCTTAAAGCCGCCGCGCCGCATGTCTCCATCATCACCTGCCATGACGAATATCTTCTGCCCACGTTATTGGAAGCAGGCGATGGCGCCCTGATCGGCTTTGCCGGATTTGCACCCGAATTGATGATCAAGCTGGTCGATGCCTGTGTTACTGGCGATCTCAAAGCTGCGAAAGCGGCTCAAAAAACTGTCGCTCCATTAGCCCGATTGATTTACAATTTTGGCGAGCCTGGTTGCAGCGCCCATCAACGGATGAAGGTCGCACTCTGGTTGATGGGCAAATTTTCCAGTCCAGCTTTTCGTAGACCGATTCGACCGCTCAAAGCTGATCAAATTGAGCGAATTCGAAGAGCATTGCAGGAGATTGCGTATTTGTAAATTGAATTCATTCAAAAGCATCTCCCAATGGATGAAGGAACCTATCTCATATAAAAAAACTGATTCGTTGGGCAAAAAATGAATACATTTTCAATCTCATTTGATTAAAAAAATGAATCATCAAGAAATGATAGATACCTTTTGCCACTGGCTGCCTTTGGATTATTTCAGCAGAGTCAAGAAAATCACAGCAGCGCCGACGCACATGCTCGACCGCTCTCGATCCATCCCGGTGATGGTCGATGTAGAGAAACGTTTTGCATTGATGGATCAATTCCCGGGCTATCGCCAGATTCTCAGCCTGGTTTCACCGCCGATAGAATACCTGGCAGATTCAAATCAGGCGTCTGAATTAGCAGAGATTGCTAATGATAGTCTGGCAGAAATCGTGACAAAATATCCTGATCGATTTGTGGGATTTGTGGCATCGTTGCCGATGAACAATCCATCTGTTTCATTGAAGGAAGCTGAAAGAGCGATCAAAGAACTTGATGCCTGTGGTATTCAGATTTTTTCAAATGTGAACGGAGAGCCGATAGATCAACCTGAATATCTGCCATTGTATCACATGATGGCGAAGTTTGATTTGCCGATCTGGCTCCATCCTGCCCGGGGAATGAATCATGCGGACTATCTGACCGAGCCATTTTCAAAATACGAAATCTGGTGGGCACTGGGCTGGCTGTACGAAACCAGCGTAGCCATGATACGATTAATCTTTGCTGGAATATTCGATAAATTCCCCAAGCTAAAGATTGTTGCACATCATGCGGGTGCATTTATTCCAGTGGCAGAGGGACGCTTGGGACCTGGATTGGACTCGCTGGGCAGTCGAACACCAGGTGATTTGAAAAGTCTGATTCAAACCGAGCTCAAGGAGAGACCCATAGATGCCTTGAAACGGTTTTACACCGACACTGCTACCTTCGGCTCCAAAAAAGCTATTAAATGCGCCCTGGAATTTTATGGAATCGATAAAGTGATGTTTGCCACGGATATGCCCTTTGGGCCTGATAATGGATCGGGGCAAATTCGAAATACAATAAAAGCGATTGATGAATTAAGTCTTGAGGTTGAGGAAAAGAGAAATATTTTTTATGAAAATTTGAGGAAGCTGATTAAATGAACAGCTCTATGCTATTGTTATCACGACGTCAATTTAATCAATTCAGTGCTGCTGCATTAATGGGATTGTCCTTTCCTGGTTCATTTTTGAAAAATGTTCAGAGTGATAAAATTATAATCGCCCAGATTGGTACGGCCCACTCTCATGCGCCGGAAAAGATGGAGACGATTCGAAGGTTGAGCGATATTTTTGAGGTTGTGGGTGTAGCTGAGAAAGATGAAGAATTAATAGAAAAAGCTCAAAATCAGGCATCCTATCAAGATTTAACCTGGCTTACCGAAGAGCAGTTATTAAATATGCCAGGACTTAAGGCGGTTCTTGTTGAAACTGAAATAGACGATCTCGTGCCGACGGCATTGCGCTGCCTGGAAAAGGGATTACATGTGCACGTTGATAAACCACCGGGCAAATCACTGCAAGCATTGGTACAGCTTTTTAGCGAGGCAAAGAAAAAAAGACTTGCTGTCCAGATGGGCTATATGTTTCGTTATCATCCTGCTTTTCAATTTTGCCTGAATGCTGTCCGTGATGGCTGGCTGGGACAATTATTTGAAATTGATGGCGTGATCAGCAAAGCAATCAATCCCAAAAGACGATCCGACCTGGCAAAAACGTATGGCGGAGGAATGATGCTGTTGGGTTGTCATTTAATCGATATGGTGATTGCCTTATGTGGCAAGCCCGAAAAAATTCATAGTTATCGCCGTCAAAATTTCTCCAAAAAAGATGAGCTATTCGATAATGACTTGGCAATCTTCGAATATCAAGATACCATCGCCACGATCCGCAGCTCGTTAATTGAAGTCGATGGCGAAGAACGGCGGCAGTTTATCGTGTGCGGCACGAAAGGCACGATCGAAATCAAGCCGCTGGAGCCGCCTCAGCTTCGTATGACTTTAAGCGAAGCGGTTAGCAATTTTCAAAAGGGCTGGCAAACCGTCAAGCTGCCAGCTATGCCTGGTCGATACGATGAACAACTGATCGATTTTGCTCGCATGATTCAGAGTGGTACACAGAATGAATTTTCGATTGAACATGAGCGCACCGTCCAAGAAGCATTGTTGAAGGCATGCCAGATTTTCGAATGAAAGGACGGACACCTAAATTTTTGCCCATCGGAGAGGTGGCGCCAACAGAATCGCTTTATTGCAGTATTGTAAAACGTTGAAATGATTTACGACCCAGGCGAGCGCAGTCTCCCAACCTGATAAATCTGGGCGTTATCACAGTATGGCAATTGAACTCACTCCCGAATTCGTTCGAGCTTTTTGCAGCATCCTTTAAATCGTAAGACTGTTTGAATCGTTACTCATAACCAATGTTTGAAGCATTAGAACCAAGCAGAGTTGATTCTTGATGCTTATCCGTTGGTTTCATTTATCTACCAGGAAAATTTAAAAAATTGAAATTCAAATCTATTTTGGGTTCGTAGCTGATTAGTCAAATGGTGATTAAATGAATAATTTGGAAAAAAATCCTGCAACCAGCAACCAGTACGATCGACGAGATTTCCTCAAAGGACTGGCAGCGCTGCCCGTGTTCGGTGTTTTCATCGCTAGCTATCTGGCAAAGCGATCCCACGATCGGTCTAGAAAAAATACTATTTTTGCCGATCTTGATATCAACCTGGAAGAGCTCGAAAATTCCGAAAAAGCAACATCATCAATACCCGGAGAATCAATACGTCTCGGCATCATTGGGGTCGGTAGTCGAGGCGAGGATATTTTAGCCTCGTTGGGATTTTCCGAGCATAATGATAAGAATGGTGATGACAGCTATGCTGATTTGAACATCATGCTGGCGGGTGCTTGCGATGTGTATGATACTGCCGCTGAAAAGGGGATCGCTCTGTCCCAATTCAATCAATTTTCAACCCAAAGAAATTCAACAGGCAGAGCAAAAAGATTTCGTCACTATCAGGAAATGCTGGAAAGCAAAGATATCGATGCCGTGATTATCGCCACGCCGGATCACTGGCACCAGCAGATGGTCATCGACGCTGCCCGATCGGGCAAGCACATCTATTGCGAAAAATGTCTCACCCGAACCATCGAAGAGGCAGATCAGGTTCGGAAGGCAATCAAAGCAAGCAACGTCGTCTTTCAATATGGGCATCAAAATCGACAACAGAACGCCTATCATGTCGCCAGAAAAATCATTGAAAAAAATATCCTCGGAAAGATAACGCTGATTAAAACCCATACCAATCGCAATACGCCTGAGGGCGCCTGGCTGCGACATCTAAATCGGAATATCGATCCGAATGCAGTAGATTGGCAGCAGTGGCTGGGGAACACACCGCAACAGCCATTTTCGCCCAGCCGTTATTTCGGCTGGCAGAAATTTTTCGAGTATAGCGGCGGATTGCCGGCGCACATGTTTTCTCATGAATATGATGCCATTAATCAGATTTTTAATCTTGGTATTCCAAAATCAGTGCTTGCATCAGGCGGAATTTATTACTGGAAGGATGACCGCAACACACCCGATGTGTTTCAGGCAATTTTTGAATATCCCGATCGAGAACTGCTGTTGACCTATGACGCTACGCTTGCCAGCAGCAGCACTGGCGAATATCAAACGGGCGCCAAGACCAAAGAAATTTATGGCAGCGATGCCTGGATGAAGCTCAGTATGGATATCAATGTGATGGCGGACCGGCATTCCCGACGTTTCAAGCAAAAAATCGACGATGGAATGATACAGCCTTCACTGCCGTTTCTCTCCTATCGACCTGGATTGAAACCTGGCAGCCTCGACGTGGTGACCTCGGCATCCGAGCGTTATTATGCCAGCCAGGGTTTGGTTTATACTTACCAGGGCGG
>JALOPY010000319.1 GCA_025453735.1 bacterium
TTTTTTCCAACGGATAGAAACAACCCAACGGATTTTATTATAGTGTTTTATCCGTTGGATTCATCTATCAGTTGGCGGAAGAGATGTGCCCGATTGATGAAATTCCAAATGACAAAAAACAAAATACAAATAAATTTCAATGACAAAATTTCAAAATTTAAAACTTGGTTATTGTCATCAGGATGTGTTTTGTTGGGAATTTCGGCATTAGAAATTGGAATTTATTTGATATTTGAATTTTGCGTTTTGAGATTTTTAATCTGTTATGTGGAGAAAGTTTTAAAAGGATGCAAGATAAAGCCGATTCAAAATTAATCAAACGACTCAACGAGGTTCGACTCCTGAATCTGATTCGGACATCAGAACCGATCTCCCGCAATGAGCTGGCGAGGCGATCCAAGATTTCCAAAGTGGCGGTTTCGGAGATTATCGGACGACTCTTGGAAGCGGGTTATATTCTTGAGATTGGCAAGGGCAAGTCCACCAGCAAGGGCGGCAAGCGTCCGACGATGTTGAAATTGAATCCTCAGAATGGCTATGTGATTGGGATCGAGATCAAGCGGCGGTTTGCCAGAATCGCTCTGGCGAATATGGTGTCTGAGATTCAAGGGATTGAGCATGTGAGCTATGAAGTGGGAACTTCTATTGATGAGGGATTGGCTAAAATTTTTGAAAAAATTGATTTCCTCCTGGATAAGCATAAAATTGAACGCTGCAAACTAATTAGCTTTGCGATTGGGATTCCTGGCTTCATCGATTATTCAAAAGGCGAGTTGCTGTTTGCCGACACCTTGCGTGGCTGGGCAAATCAGCCATTGGCGATTCGTTTCAGGGAACGCTACCATGTCCCGACCATACTTGAAAACGATGTGAATATTATTGCTCTGGGCGAAGGTCTTTCAGGCGCAGGCACTGCAACTTCAAATCTGGTTTGTATCTGGATTGGTGAGGGCATCGGTTCGGGCATTATCGTCGATGATCATCTGGTACGCGGCGAAACGGGAAATGCTGGCGAGATTGGCTACCTTGAATTGGGTCATTATGTGACCAACATGAATCGCATGAAAAATCTTTATAGCAGCCAGCGCTATTTTGGCGAGCTTCTCTCTGAGATGAATTTGTTCGAAGCGTTAAAGATGAAGCTGCAATGGCATCCGACTCAGTCAAATGAAAGCGCCGCACAAACGACGATGGAAGCCATGCTGTTAGAAGGTGATCGAGGCAATTTACGGGTGCAGGAAATTCTCGATGAATATGCTTTTCCATTAGCGATTATTTGTATGAATTATATTAAGACAATCAATCCGAGCTTGATCATTTTGAGCGGTAAGGTGATTGAAAATTCAAATTATCTGCTGGAAAAGGTGCGACAATTGGTGAAGCAAAGCATGATGAATATGCCGTTTCAGCCCAGCTCGATTTTGGTTGGCAGCCTGAGCGACCAGGCGGGAATCAAGGGCGCAGTTGCCCTGGCGCTGCAGACGATTTTTGAGCCGCCAGTGTCGAAGAATCAGACTCATACGAAGATGGCGATTTGATTTTTGATTTGCGAATTTAGATTTTAGAATTTATTTTTAAGCTGATAGATTGAAGCAGAAAATGATGGATAGCCAGAATTATGATATCATAATCGTTGGCGGCGGACTTGGAGGATGTGCCGCAGCAATTCATGCGGCCCGAAATAGAATGCGAGTCTGTCTCATCGAAGAATGCACGTGGATCGGTGGACAAATTACTTCGCAGGGAGTATCCGCTCTGGACGAGCACGAGCATATCGAGCAATTCGGCGGCACTGCCGCTTATTATGAGCTGAGAAATGGCATTCGGGATTATTATCGCAGCAATTATAAATCCTCAGCCGATGCAGCCAACTCTGCGGAATTTAATCCGGGCAACTGTTGGGTTAGCCGATTAGCATTCGAGCCAAAAGCGGGATTAAAGATTTTATATCAAATGATGCAGCCATCCCTGGATCAACAACATTTATCGATTTTTACAAATACCCGGGTGATCTCTGCTTCGGTGAGAGAAGATAAGATCCTGGACATAACGATTGAAAACCTGGCAACTCACGAGAAAGCAATTTTTGCAGCGGAATATTTTATCGATGCCACAGAGCTGGGTGATTTATTGCCGATGACAGGAACTCAGTATGTCGTAGGTGCAGAATCGAGTAACCTGACGGATGAACCCCATGCGCATGCCGGCAAAGGTGATCCTGAATTGGTTCAGAGTTTCACTTATACGTTTGCTGTGGAATATTGCCCCGGTGAAAATCATACTATTCCGAAACCAGACAATTATGAATTCAATCGGGATCATCAGCCTTACAGTTTTATCACTGAGAAAGGGATTCAGTATCGAATGTTTGGGCAGGCAAATGGTACGCCAGGCTCGTTCTGGACCTATCGTCGGCTGATCGATGCGTTGCAATTCGGTGATCCTGCTGTTCCGAATGACATCGCCCTGATCAACTGGCACAGCAACGATTTTCGGGGCGGCAGCATCATCGACGTCAGTCCGCAGGAGCGACAGCAGCGATTGCAGCAAGCTAAAAATCTGAGCCTGGGATTTCTCTTTTGGCTGCAAACCGAAGCGCCACGCGATGATGGCGGCTATTGCTATCCCGAGCTGAAGCTGCGCAAGGATATTATGGGCACGGAGGATGGCCTCTCCCAGTTCCCGTACATTCGAGAGTCTCGGCGCATCAAAGCGTTACAAACGATTCGGGAGCAGGATATTTCCGCGGAATTTCAATCGGGTGCTCGGTCGAAAAATTTTGATACTAGTGTTGGCATCGGAAAATATTGGATCGATCTGCATCGCTGCAGTGATGCGGATCAGGGATTGTTTTTGGAGACGAAGCCATTTCAAATTCCACTCGGAGCGCTGATTCCGATTCGGATGAAAAATCTGATTGCTGGTTCAAAAAATATCGGCACGACACATATAACCAATGGTGCTTATCGCTTGCATCCTGTGGAGTGGGCCATTGGCGAAGCGGCTGGGGCATTGGCGGTCATGGCGATAAAATCTAATAAATCAATCCATGAAATTTACGATGACCCAGTTATCTTAAAAAAATTGCAGCACCACCTGGTGGAATCGGGCGTTCCAATATGTTGGTTTATCGATGTTTCATTGGATCATCCCGCTTTTGCAGCGGTGCAATGGCTGGCAGGGCTGGGCATCACCACGCCCGAGGCGGAATCCCTCTTCTTTCGCCCTGATAGCTTATTATCAAAAAAAGATGCAATGAGCTGGCTTGGGAACGCCAACTTAATTTTTACCATGATGCATGAAATCAAAAGCAGCTTTATCGAAAAATTTGTGGAACAGGATGAAATCCCATTTTCGCGAGCGATGTTTGTCCAGGCATTAGCAAACACATTGAAAGCTTTTTTTTAATAGAGAAGATGAATTTTGAAGATTCAAAAATTCTGATGCATAATACAACTTCAGTAGATTTGAAAGCAACAGAGCGCATTCCATAAAGGGAATGCATTCCTGGCTGAAGGAAAATATCGATAAACAAAGTTATAAAATCTTGGAGGAGGTGATTCATCAAAAAATAAACAGTTGCTTCAGAGTGGTTTTTCACATCTCGATTTCAGCATCGGGAAAAATTTTTTAATTCACTTTTTTTGTCTCATTTTTAAGGAGGTTGTATGAAAAAATTAGTAACAGGTGTGCTGTTGATTTTGCTTTCCGTGAGCGTTGTTTATGCCGGAGGCACAGTCAATACTGTTTGGGAAAAAAGCGTTGCCCAGGGCACCAAGCCGAATTGGTTTGACACTGGCAACCTAACCCGCGGCTTTGCTTATGGCAAAGTTGGGGGGAACGATCGTCTTTTCGTTGTGAGCCGCAACGCTGGCAGCTTTATTTATATTCTGGATGCTGCGAATGGCGACTCGCTCGGCAAATTAGATAACCGGAACATCACGGGCGGAACTTACCATGTCAGTGATGTTGGCGTTTCTGACGATGGTATTATTTACGTGTGCAATTTGGCTGTCGCTGGAACATTTAAAGTTTATAAATGGACCGCCGAAACCGATACGCCGTTAGTCGCTTTTACGTACGACGCGACTGGCAAGCGATTGGGCGATAAAATGACTGTCACTGGCTCAGCATCTGACAATTCGCTGGTGATTTGGGCGGCTTCTGCCAATTCCAATCAAGTTGTAAAATTCACGACATCGGATAATGGAGCTACATTTGCTCCCACTGTTTTAGATATTGGCATTACCGGAGGAAGTGCGTCCGTAGGTCCGTTGCCCGATGCCAGTTTTTATTGGAACGCTGGCGGCAATAGCGTCAAAAAATTTACAGCCGCAGGCGTTGTTCTGGGCACAGTACCTGGCAGCGTGGTGGCGACGGGTTCGAATGCTATCCGCTTTTTAACGACGGTTGGCAGCGATGAATTATTCGCCACGTTCCAATATGGCGCAAATAATGAGAATGCCCGAGTCGTTATGGTGCCGAATGGCGATGTGACGATGGCGACATCGTATGGATTAACTACCACATTAGGAACCAATGCAAATGCAAATGGCACT
>JALOPY010000320.1 GCA_025453735.1 bacterium
GATTTCGCCACATAAATTTTTGCGCCGGTCTTTTTCGCCAGATCGATATGCCCCGAAATGAAATCGGCGTGCAGATGGGTTTGCAGAATGTGGGTAATATCCACCCCCATGGACCGGGCTTCGGTGATGTAAACATCCACATCCCGCTGGGGATCGATCACCGCACAGCTATTCTTGCCGGCAAGAATGTAGGAACTGTGAGCAATTTTACCGATAAAAAAGTGTTTGAGTAGCATGAGATTCCTCCCTGGTTAGTTTAAGCAGACTTCTGCAAAATAGCAAAAAGCTAGTCATTGTGAAGAGAGGAGCGACGAAGCAATCTTTTGCTATTTAAAAAATTAGAATGGATCGTTTTGTCAATAGGAAATTCTTCTATTTTTGTTCTGATTCTTCTACTCTTTTTTCGTTGCTCTGGTTGGCTTTCGCTGGTTCTTTTCAGCGCTATCTAGCGCTGTTTTTCTTCGCGTAACCATAACCAACCCAACAATAAATAGCAGCAATCCAATCAACAAAATAAGCCACGAGGCTGTCCGATAGGATTTCAGGGAGCTTTCTTTTGATGCTAGTTGTTGCGCCTTAGCGTTGAGCGAATCGGCTTGTTGGGATAGCTCTTTTTGTTTTTCTACCAGTGTCTGTTCATAATTCTTAATTTTGAACAGCAGGTCGTCCATTTCTTTTTTTAACTCGGACCCTCTTTGGTCTAAGGGTTTAATTACGTCCTGGAAATCGTGTTCCAACTTTTCGGTTAAAGACATTTCAGTTTTGGCTTGTTCAGTGGGCTGTTCCATTTCGCCTTCCTGTTCTTTTTTACAGCCATTAAAAATCACCGCCAGGCTGATCAGCAGAATGAGAATAAAGCTTAGAACGAATAATTTGGTACGCATAGCTCCTACCTCCATTTGTTGGTTAAAATTTTATCGTTAATTATTATTGATCTGCAAATTGAATAATAGAATTCGCTTGTTCCAAAACCAGATTTCTGTAAGAAACCTGTTTTTTTTCTCATTTTAGAGCACTAACAAAAGCCAGATCCGCTGCACTAATCAAATTATTTTTCAACAATTCCTGAATTACAATTTCTGTCATATCGCTCATGAAGGGAAATTCATAGCGGATGTCCAGAACGTACGCTTTCAGTCGCATCTTTAAAAGTGAGCGTCCCTGCTGAATTTCATTTTTAAAAATAATGGCGATCGGTTTATTCAAATAGACGTAACGAGAAACAGCCGCCGCTCGATAGGCGATCTGCTTGGTTCTACCAATATCGATATGCGGTGGAAAATAAAATTCTGCCACCACCTGACAGTTGAATTCACCTGAGTTGGAATTGGAAACCGACTGATTGACGATTTCGCTATTGGGAATCGAGACCAGCGAATCATCCGCTGTAACGATTCGCACCGAGCGCAATCCGATATTCACCACCTCGCCATAATAATTTCCCACCTGGATTTTGTCGCCCACCTGAAAGGGACGATCGAATAAAATCAGAATCCCACCGAAAATATTTTTCAAAATATCCTGCGAAGCAAAGCCCACAGCAATTCCTGCTGAAGCCGTCACCGCAATCAGCGTTTCAATGGGCGGGGCAAAGATGCCAGCGATGATGACATAAATAACAAACGTCCAGCCAAAAATTCGGATGATGGGAACCACGCCTTTTATGGTCAAACGTAAGTTGGTCCTGCGCTCAGCTAATGCTTCCAGCAGACGGATCAAATATTTGATCACGACATAGCCGATCAGGAAAAAAATAAAGGCCCAGAAAATTTTCGTAAAAGAAAGTGACCATTTGATTTTCGGCTGGCTCTCCTTCACAGCTTCAGGGATCAAATCCCCAGCTTTTTTCGCCAGCTTTGTGACTGCTGTTGTGTCTTTTGCTGCGACAGTATCAGCTTTCGTTTGAGCAAAGCTGAAATTTGTTAATAAAATAAATAGTAAAATTATCATTGTCAAATATTTTATGCCATTCATATCGAAACCTTTGATTACATTTTTTTTCAATGCAGGAGTGCATTCCCTTTATGGAATGCGACTTGCGGTGCATAAAGGCACCGCACTCCAACCTTCAAAAATTTCTGCGTACCTCAGCGTTCTCAGCGCATTCTGCGGTGAGAAATTTCATTCAAAATTTCAGTGCAAAATATTCTTCGCCTTCAACGCCCGAACAATCGGTCGAAAGAGAAACAGATGAATGACATATCCCTTTTGCTTTTTAATGACAATGCCACTGTTCCGCATTCGTTCCAACAGCAATTCGCTTTTCTGTTCACCCTGCCTGAAAATACGGGCGTGCTGTTGGTGATCTAAATTTTCGTGCTGGATTAGCGCTGCCAGTGTGAATAATTCCTCAGCAGGCATTTGAAACAAAAACGAATGTTCCAGTTGAATTTCTGGTGTCACTTCAATATGATCCTTCGTCACTTTATTGATTGCCTTTTGCCAGAACAGCAGAGCGACCGTCACATTCCCGCTGGCAAGCTCGTTGAGCTGTTTGAAAAATAAATCCTGTAAATAACTTTGCTGCTCGGCTTTCGTGTCTAATTTTTTGAATTTTCGAGACTGGACAATATTGGGCGTCACCTCGAATTCCAGCTCGTAGCCGCTCACCCGATGCCGCTTCAAAATGATATTTTCAATATCCTGCTTGGAAAGCGACTCCATCTCGATCACGTGACTGAAATATTTGGAGATGTTCAATACTTTATCCAGGTATTCCCAGCCATACAACGAGCACGTCACAATCCAATGAATTTTTTCATTGGTGCGGGAAATGAAAAGTAAAAATCGCTCCAGCGTGCCAAATCCATCCACCGTTCGGATAAACAGGTTGTGGATATTTTCGCAGATCAAAACTTTGCGCTCCTGGCTCTCTGAAATTTGCGCCTCCAGTTCTTCAATCGTTTTTGCATCTTTAAAATCCAACACCTCTTTTAATTGATCCAGCAAATCTTCCTCAATAGTAGTTGTTTCGGTCAGGGTATAATTGAGAATTGTGAAATCCTGCTCATGATCGTTTTGAAAGAAATTCAACAGAGTTGTTTTTCCGCTGCCTTTCTCGCCAACCAGGGCGCTCGCTGCAAAGCGACCGTTTTCCCAATTGGATAATCCATCTTTCAACCGATCCATTTCGCTCTTTCTGCTCGTAAAAAAACGCTCATCGGTCAAAGGCTCTAAGCGAAATAGTCGCTGGTAAACGAATGGCAGGGACTCAACGCTCTTCCGTGTTTCGGTGAGGAATTTGGTCAGCTCCTCTTCCATCCGCACCGCTTTGGGCGTCAAGCCTGCTATTTTCCGAATGCGGGCAAATCTCGAATGAATCGCTTCGTAAATGCGACGAGCATAGCGGTAAATGATGGGCAATATATTTTTGATCACCTGCCAGATTCGCTGTCCCTGGGCAATGATCTGCTGCCTGGTTCTGGCTCGGGCGTGTTTTAATTTCAGGGCAAAAATCTTTTCGCTTTCGGTCAGATCGTGAACTTCCTGCTCGAAATCAGATGTCATCTCCCGCAAATCTTGACCCGCTGTCTGGGAAATATCAAAGCTCAGCGTTTTCAAATCGTTCAATTGATGGATGGTGCGCTCTAAACCCTCGATCACGATTTGCTTCGCCTGCTCAGCAGCCTGGGAATCTTTTTTCTCCTGCAATAAATTCAGCGCTGCTTCCAGATTGAATTCTACGATCTGGTCGATTTCTGAGATATTGCGCTGCAACTGTTCCTGCTTGGATTGAATTTCTGTTATTACTGTTTCATGTCGATTGATTAAATGGCGCAGCGATTCATGCTGGACTAATACTTTCAGCGAAATACTATCGACAACAGAGCGAGGAATGCCGTGCTCTAAATCTTTTCGCTTGAAAATAGTGTGCTCTTCAGATAATTTGTTAAAAGCTAGGTCAACCCGGTGAATAAAATTTTGCAGATCAGTCGCAAGATTAGCGGCTAAGATCGTTTCGATCATCACTGGCAATCTCTCATGCTGCCAAAGTTGAAGCAATGAGTGGTTTTCAGAGACAATCGCTTCTTTTAGCTGAGATTTTTTCTCAATATCCAGCGTCTGAAAACGATTCAAAGATGTTTGAACGTCGGAGATGGCATTTTCGTAATTCGGAACGATGGTGTTCTCAACTTTCTGATGAACAGTGTCAACGGTGTTGATGCAAACCTGGGCAACATTCAATTGCAAGATGCTCAACTCTAAATCTTTCTGCCATTCCTGTTTTTCGCTTTGAAAATGCTTTTGCCAGGCGCTCCTGCCTTTTTCAAAATCGGCTTTCAGCGAATTATTTGCTTTTTCAATTTTGGTTTGATCATATTTTTTATCAGGCAACATCAATGTCCCCGCATAGGTCCACCGGACCAGTATTGACGGCTCATTCGTTTGCCAGAATTTGTGCAATCGATCCTGAAGGCTTGGATCAGGCATTGGCAGAATCTCCATTTTTGCCTGAAATTTTTCCAGCTTATCCTTTATATTCTGGAATTGATCGATAACATCCTGATCAGCCAATTGATCCAGTCCCACTGAAAATGCAGCGAAAATTTACGTTTGATAATGGGTTTTGCAAGCGGCTTTTTCTTGAAAATCGAACGGACTCGATTCTTTATTTTGAGATTCAGATTCGAGGCACGATTTTTGGCTCGATGTCCCCATCTCCAGGCTCGTTTGAACAGGCTATCATCAGCCTGACGCTGCCAGAATTCATCGGTCAGTCGAATTTGAGCCTGACGGGGTAATTCCTCCAAATAGTCATTAAATTTATTTTTCCATCCATCAAGCAACTGCTCAAGCGCCAGATCAGATTTGAGCAGAACTGCCGATTGAATCCATTGCAGATTTTGAGTCAGCGTACCTTCCAATTCCTGCCAGATTTTTAATAGCTGACTTGTATCGGTTTCAATCGAATTAAATTGATCAAGAAATCCCTGAAAAATGCTATGGAACGGTTGCAATTCCGCCTGCACCGATTTTTTCCAATCGACCAGCGCTTCTCGGCACGCCTGTTCCGCTTCTTGCTGCGGTCGCGGCGCATTTCCTCGATCGTCTTTGGAACTTCGCCCTCGACCTGCAGGTAGCGCA
>JALOPY010000321.1 GCA_025453735.1 bacterium
AATTATGGCGGGATGCAAATTCTTGGCAAAACTGGCTATTCTTTCTTTCGCTATCCCTGTCGAAGTTCAGTTCGCTATCCCGGGGAAGATCCGGAAGTCAATTACCTGGCGACGTGGCTGTTCACCCATGAGCTGCAACATTCCATCGATCTGGTTTGCTATGAAAAGAGCGGGACATCAGAAATGTGGCATGGCGATAAACCGCTGGATTATTCGATTCAGGCCGGGGAGCAGTTCAGCTATCAGGCAGAAATTCTGCGCAACTTCACTGGCTATTTGAAAATAAAATCCCCGTGGGGACGAGTTGATCAGGCAAGGGATTTTGATGGCGATGGCTTCCCTGATCGTGATCATCGTGTGCCAATCGATGAAGCCCGTTTCGGCAGTGATTCGACCCGGGTGGATACAGATAATGATGGATTGAACGATTTGTCAGAATTTATGGCTGGCATTTATCGAGGCAGCGATCCCGCCAAAGCTGATACTGATGGCGATGGAATCAATGACAAAGCAGATTTGTTTCCATTGCATCAAATCCATTCTTCAATTCCAAACGTGACTCCCCAATTTGATGAGGATTGGACCGCCTGGCATCTCGTGAGCGCTGACCTGGATTATTTTTCGTTACAATTCCTGACGGATGAGCCGCTCAGCGCCGAGATTTTTATGAACCGGGACGAGAATTATCTCTATTTCGGCTGCGAGATGGATGCGCCTGCGGAGCTGCACCTGGATCTGGATTTGCAAAATAATGGCTGGTGGCATGGTAAAGATAATTATCGTTTCGTTGTCGATCCGTTTTCTGAGCGATTCAATGTTATTCGGGTCATGGATGCGACTCCTGCGGCGCGGAGCTATCGGGAATCGCTGGGCAAAGGAGCCTACGAAATGTGGGATGACGAACCTCAGTATATCTCCAAATTTGGCAAAATCCTGAATGAATCTTCCGTTATTCTGACAACGAAAATTAGTAATGATAACTATCAAATCTTGATAAAAATTCCCTTCAACGACAGAATCCCATTCATTCTCGAAAAAGACAAAAAGATTGGCTTGCGGATTTTCTTTACTGCCCCCGATTTAGAAATCAGCAACTCCTGGGCAACGGTGTATGAGCAGTATGAATTCTTTGATGTTATTTTGAAATAAGAATTTGGCTTCCAACACGAACGCACGAAGTTAAAATAAGACACAAAGTTGAACTGGAGCAAGAGGAATATGAAGTACCAGCCATTGTCGGAAAGAGAAGAATACATAGCTAAATTGATTGTAGATGCAGCTTATACGGTTCATAAAAAATTGGGACCCGGCTTGCTGGAAAAAGTCTATGAAGTCTGCTTTTGTCATGAATTGGCTAAAAGAGGGTTGAAATTTCAAAGACAGGTCGATATGCCAATTCAATACGACGATCTTGTTTTCGATGAAGGATTGCGCCTGGATGTTTTTGTGGAGGAACTTGTGATCTGTGAAATAAAAGCTGTCGAGCAAATTAATCCCGTTTGGGGAGCCCAAATTTAAAGTCACCTTAAATTGATGAAAAAAAGACTCGGTTTTTTAATTAATTTTAACGTAGTGCTTATTAAAGACGGTATCAAAAGAATTATTAATTAATCTTTGTGTCTTAGTTAATCTTTGTGCCCTGGTGTTTTAAAAAAAAGGTTCTAATTAATCTTTGAGTCTTTGTAAATCTTTGTGTCTTAGTGTTAAAGAAACATGGTTAAAAAAGTAGCTGAAAATTCTCTATTTGAAATTCTTAAAATCATTACTCCAGGCGATAAAATATTAGTCGTCCTGATCGTTGTGATTGGGATCGCAAGCCTGTTCGCGATCAGTCGGTTAAAACAGCCAGGGGATCGTGTGATCATCGAAGTCAATGGTCAGGAATTGCAGCGGCTGGATTTGGAGAGTTCACAGGAAATTACAGTCACCGGTCCGATTGGCAATACCAGGATAAAAATTGATCATTCCACCGTTCAGGTTGTTTCATCAGATTGCCCTGAAAAAATCTGTGTTAAAACAGGGAAGATTCGTCATGCCGGGGAGATAATCGTTTGTGTTCCTAATAAAGTGGTGGTGAAAATAATCGGAAAAACGGAACATCAATTTGATGTCATTACCCAGTAGCTTAAAATATTCTGCCTCGAATTCCAGGCTGGTCCGGCTTTCGCTGCTGACGGCATTTGGTATTATTCTATTTTTATTCGAATCGCTGATTCCGCGTCCCTTGCCATGGTTGAAGCCCGGGCTATCGCATATCGCCACATTGATTGCCCTGTACACGATGGGAATCAGCGACGCCATGATAATTGTCATCCTCAGAATTTTGGTGGGATCGCTGCTGGTGGGAACTCTCTTCAATCCCGCATTTATTTTATCATTGGGGGGAGGCATCGCAGCGACAATGGCGATGAGCCTGGCTCGCCGATACTTTTCAAAAATCTTTAGCATCTTTGGCGTCAGCATTCTCGGCGCGGTGGTTCACAATATGACCCAGCTTTTTCTCGTGGAAATTTTGATTATTGGACGAATCGAAATTTTTTACCTGGCGCCGGTGATGATTTTGTCGTCATTATTCACCGGCTTCATCGTCGCATTCGCTTCATATCTTTTGGTCGAAAAAACTCGCCTGCTATAAAAAAAGCCTCCTGTTAGATGAAACGAGGAGGCTTTGCAATTTTCAACAAAAGAAAATTCAATTCCAAAATTTTAGAAAAACATATATCGAAAATCTTTGATCTTCGCGCTTTCTTTCAAATTCGTGTACCAATCATTATAGACTGTCCGTTGTTTCCTGTCGAGCAATTCTCTCAATAATGTCTCTTTTTGAAGGTTGAAACCGGCATCAACATAAGAATCCTTTTCTATTGATTTGATGATGTAAGCGCCGCGCAGACCATCAACAACGGATGAAACTTCACCAAAAGGCAGGGCAAAAGCTTCGCCATTAAATTTTGGATCTCTGCCAACCGATCGCACAAAACCGCCGATGGCAAAATTTTCGGTTTCAACGATAGTCAATGAATCCTGCTCTGCCAGACGTTCAAAATCGTCCGGACTTTGAAATTTCGCACGGAATTGCTCGGCAGCTTTTCGAGCCAGTGCTTTTTGTTTTTCCTGACGAACCGCATTTTTGATGATGCTTTCAACTTCCTGAACCGATTTATATCTTTCTTTTTGAATATCAATCAACTGATAGACGATATATCCACGATCCTCGATATAATGCACGCGACTCATCTTTCCAACTTTCGAATGGAAAATTGCATCAACGATTCGGCTTTGCATCCCCAGTTTGGGAATGAAACCGCTGCTGGCAAAGTAATCAGTGGTGTCCACCTTCATTTTTTCATTTGCTGCAGTGATGTCAAAACCTTCTTCAGTGGCAATCTCAACAAAATAATTGGCATTATCACGAATTGCTTCGAACGTATTATTTGTTGGTTTGAATTTCAGCAGAATGTGTCGCGCCCTGACTTTTTCTTTTCCGTCCTCTACTTTTTTATCCTCAACTTTGATAATATGGACACCGTGTTGCGAGATGATTGGACCAACGACCGTGCCGCTATTTGCTGAAAAGGCAGCATCCTCGAACGATTTGACCATCATCCCTCGCTCGAAATAATCCAGATCGCCTCCCTTTTCTGCGGAACCAGCATCTTCTGAATTCGTTTCAGCCAGGCGAGCAAAATCAACTCCTTGATTTATGCTATCGAGCAGTGTCTCTGCAAAGGAAATAACTTCACTTGTATCTGAAGCGGAAGGGATCACTTGAAAAAGAACATACTGGATTTTTCTTTTCTCTTCCTCTTTGTATTTTTCTTTATTTTCATTATAATAATTTTCAATTTCTTTCTGAGTAATTTCAGAATCATTGACTGGAAATTTGTTTGCGTCAAATAAAATGTACTTCACTTTTGCTTTCAGGTTTTGTTTTATATATTCCTGCTTGACTTCCTCATCGGTTATAAATACAGATGAAGCGACCTGTTGATAGATTTTATTGTACGGCAGGGTGCCCATGAGATAATTCTGAATATAATTCCAGAATGTTGCATTACGATCATCATTCAGTGCGGCTTGGTATTTTTTAATATCAAAGTTGCCGTTATCATCTTGAAAGTTAGGATTCGAACGCAAGAAGTCAGGTGGATTATCAAATATGTAATAAGCAATCTCTGATTTCGAAACTTTAATGTCCATTTTTTCAGCTAACTGTTTCATCAGAATATCCCGGATCAGAGATTCCCAGATCTGGTTTTCAAATTGTTGCAGCTCATAACCCTGCGGTTCTTTTTGATTTTGTTGGCGATAGGTTTCAATCTGCTGCTGGTAAAAATTGTTGTACTGCTCGTAAGAAATGTTTTCGCCGTTGATTGAGAGAATCGTATCGGGACGACGACCAAAAAGGTGGGTGATATCAGCTCCGCCAACTAATCCTCCAATTGTCATACTTAGCAAGAATAACACCAACAAGACAAATAAAATGATGTGGGTGTTTTCCCGCATCTTGTTCATTACAGGCATTTCA
>JALOPY010000322.1 GCA_025453735.1 bacterium
AGCCATGACGCGATGACGATTTTCTTCAATGGCAGGCGATAGCTATTATCGACTTTTTCGATTTGACCTTGCCAGGTTTCGTACCCCTGGATAAAATAAAATTTTTCTCCTTTTGATCGAGACAAGCCAGCGACTGAATATGCGGTGACCCAGGCGGTCGCGACTACGATATCCGATCCCGCCAAAAATTGCTCTGCAATCCAGGGGACTCGTTTTAGTTCAGCTTTCAGATTGAACCAATTGATTTTGTTCCTCCGAAGCAGGTTAGCTGCAAAACCCCGAAGCTGCCACCAGCGATCTTTAAAGCTGAATTTATTCTCGCCAAAATAATACGGGATTAGTGGATATATTATCGTGACCAAATGACCGAGCACTGTCAAATGGTTTGCATATTCTAACACAACCTTTACGCCGCCATTTAGCGATTTGAAAGGCAAGATGAAATTAATTTTTAATTTTCGATTTCTCACTGATTCTTTTTTATGCGAACAAAAATTTCAAATTTTGATGGATTCTATTCTGGCTCTGGCAAACATAATTCCCACAAGGACAACGATAGGTCCCAGTACCCGTCCGACTGTAAACATGGAATCTGTCAGCGACGTCACTAAAAAACAGGGCAATGAAGTGAGCGTTATATAAATAATTAATTTCAGTTGATCAGGAATTTCTTGCTTCAATAATTTTTGACCAAATGAAAACACTTGAAAAACGAACATGCCGAAAAACAACAAGCCGAGAATTCCTGATTCGATTAACATCTTTGCATAAGCGTTATCGGGATGGTCGATATATTTCACGAATCCAAAATTTGATTGATAATTTATGGCACGATAACGATACGTTTCAAAACCCTTCCCAATAATGGGGTGTTTTGAAAATTGATCCCACGATGCTTCCCACTGGGAGAGCCGCTCTCGAATATTATATTCGATGACTATCCGGCCACTTTTTTTGATATTTGCCTTTTTCGACCATCTCAAAAAAACCGGGCTGAAAATTATCAGAGACAGGATCGTCAAAATGATTGAGAAAAATACGATTTTCTTTCGCTGTTCCTTGTTAAAAATTAATAAGACAATTACCAAAGCGATCAATCCCAGAAAACTCCCTCTGGAAAATGTGTAAAATAGCGCATAAAGTGTCGGCAGTATTAATAACAAATACCCGAATCTTCGTCCCTTCGTGCTGGCAAAATAAAGCTGAAGCAACAACGATAGAATAATTAGCAAATATGCTCCAAAATGGTTCGAATAGAAACCAAATGGCGTTGCCAGCCGATAGTAAGTTTTTCCAGTTTCTGTGATTGCCCCAATTGCATGCAGCTCACTTCCGACAAATTGCTGGTAAATTGCTGAAAGCACGCTGATGATACCTGCAATAATGAGCAAGGCAAAAATCGTTTGTATTTCTTGTTCAGTTTTAATTAGATCGAGGATCAAAAAATAGATCAAAAAATATTCAGCCCACAACAAAAAGTATAGCCAGCATTTCATGTAGTCAGCACTGGATAAATCAAAAATTGCCAGAAAAAGGCTTAACGAATTGACCGTGATCAGTAGCAGTATCGGTCGATTCAAGTGTGATTTTGGAAATGATATTTTCCCTGTGAATAATTTTTTGGCGAGCAATGAAATTAATAATATCGCCATCAATATCTCGTTTACTGAGACAGAGAACCGATCGCCGCCAAATCCGAACAGCTGGATATAAAGGTTCAAAGGCAAATTGAAAATCAATAAATAAAGTCCGGCTTTTGGATATTTCAAAATCAGGACAAACAATCCAATCCCCAGGCAGAATCCAATAGGATAGAGAATTGAAAAATAGCTATTCTGGATAATGATGAGAATTGTAACCAGAATCGAGATAATGCCAATTGATAAAAAATCCTGGTTGAAATAATTTTTTATTTTAAAGGCAGAGGCTGACATGTCCGTATTTTTTATCCAATAGAAAATGCGACTAATTTTCCAAGCAAGGGATAGCGCTCGACTGTGGAAACCAGATGAATTTTATCCTGCTCATCCCAGAATCCTGATTTTTTCAGCAGCCATACAAAAGCAGGAAAATACAACATCCCATTGGCAAGCACCAGGAGGAAAAATTCGATTCGCGCATCCATCTGGATTGTTTTAGTGATAATCAAACTTAGCAGATATAGAATTCCAGCCAAGCCAACGGAAATCAAGAATGGCTTCACATACGCTCGCCTGGCTAAGGTAAAAAATGAAAATTTATATAAGCTATGGAATTTCACAATAAAATAAATTGATCCCAGAGTGACTGAAATTGGCGCGGCAATGACAACTCCCGAGAAGCCGTAGGCGCGAACCAGCAGAATGCCGAGAATGATGTTCGCTGCCAGGCAGATCACAGCGTATTCGGTTTCATACAAAGGTTTCCCAATTCCACGGACGATCATCACGCCAACGCCTGTTAGCATGTTTACGAGAACGCCGAGAACCAGCAATCGTGCGACAAAGACCGATTTTTCAAATCCGCTGCCCATCCATAAATTAATCAAAAAATCGGCAAAGGTGATTGTGAAAATCAAAATCGGAAATGCAAAACTGGCGATATATTTATTCCCACGTTCATAGAGCTTCAGGATGGATTGTCTTTTCCCTATTGCATCCAATTCAGAAATGGCGGGCACCAGGGCGGAGAGCGCCAGTCCAACGATCATTCGGCTGAATAGCGAAATTTTTTGCCCAATCTCATACGCCGCGATAGAAGCCAGGTTCAAGAAATATCCGATAATGGTTTTATCGGTCTGCAAATTAACTAGATTGGCAATGCTGTTGATTTGCATTTTAACGCCATACGATAAGATCGATTTTACTTTTGTGAAATCGAAATAAGAAATCTTGAATGAAAGCGCGTTAAAAATTTTTTTCGAATAAACGATAGAGACGATGTTGATTAAAAAAATTCTAATTCCATGAATGAGAATTAAACCTCTCAATCCAAAACCATAGTGGAGCGCTACAAAAATTCCGATCACATAAATTGTCGAGACAATGATATTGATCGAATTGGAAATTTCCATTCGCTGCATACCTTTCAGGATCGCCTGGAATACCCCGAAAGTATTGTTGAATCCAAATATGATTGCCGCAGTCGTAAAAACAAAAGTCGCTTCATTTTTCAAATGAATCGGGATATTAAAAAAAATGATGATGTCGCTTTTTAGCAAAAAAACGACAAGGATCAAGAGCGATGAAAAAATCACCATCAGGAAAAAACCCGCTACCATGACTCGATTGAAATTTTCAGCTTCTTTCTTTGCTTCATACTCTGAAAAGTATTTGACAAATGCGGTACCCGTTCCAAAATCCAGCGCGGTGAAAACACCAAAAATGACAGAAACCAGCGCCCAAATTCCAAACCGGTCCTGACCCAATTTCAACAAAATATAAGGGATGATCAGAATCTGGAGCGTTGCGGCAAAAACATTTCCCAGGGTATTGAACAGCGTGTTTCTGAAAATTTTCTGGGATATTGTGCTCATGATTTGGTTGATTGGAAGTGAAAAATCAATAATTCAATCCGATTGAAACAGCAAATCGGTGCGATCGCGAATTCCTTTGTTCATCTGGTTTTAAATTGACGTTTGTGGTATTTGCCCAATCATAGTTCAGCCGCAGATAAAAATCCCTGAAGATTTCATACGAAAACTGGCAACCAAGGGAGTTTCTTTTTTCGACAATCCCATCCAAAAACAAAGCATTCAAATCGTCTCCAAAACGATGAGGGAGATTCTCATCACCACCCACATTCCTGTCTGCAAAATTTGCCCCATGCCGATAGAATTCTCCAAACAATATCATCCTTGTCCATTTTGAAAGCTGATAATTCATCTCCAGATAGAGCGCATCCGCGTTGGGTCCAATGGAATGACCCAGCAGTGAATCGTAATGTTTGTAACTCAATGAATTTTTGTGGCTGTAAACATACGGACCAATTCGGGTGTACTCGATGCGAACCCCGGTATTCTTCATTTTAAACGGATCGAGCCAGAGTGAACCGACCTGGTAGCCCAATTTATTTCCATACCAATCCGTGCCCAGCTTTGTTGTGGTGATATCATCGATGAGCAGCTCGCCGTAAAATTTGAAATTTTTGATTGCGACAAGCTTGAAATCCATTCCCAGCATCATGTTATCCGGACTGCCGAGATAGTGCTCCGCGCTGCGAAAGAACATGATGGGATTGAGATAGGCTGGCTCAAAATTTCTGCCCTTGAACATCACGGTCTCAGACATTCCAATTGAAAGCCAGCGCCAGGGGAGAAATTCTAAGCGATGCGCGGCTAGATATTTTTTCCCTTGCAGAATATCTTCTTCCTGATCTTGATAATCGATCAGAAAAGCGTAGCTGCTGGTAAATTTAAACCGATTGAAAATAAATTCCAGCTTGAGTTGATCGTACGACGTCGCATAATCTGACAGGATCAGGCTGCCCGTTCGACCAGGTCCCCAGAAATTGCTGAATTTGCCGTAGG
>JALOPY010000323.1 GCA_025453735.1 bacterium
GGAAATGGAACGACGCTATGAGCTCCTTGCCCGGGCAGGGGTGCGCAATATTGAGGATTATAATCTCTGGATTAAAAATTTATCGCCGGAGCAACGAAAGGAAAGAAATAATCCGCTTCATCTGGAATATATCGTGCTTGTGATCGATGAGCTGGCAGATTTGATGCTGACCGCAGCGCGTGAGGTCGAAGACCCGATCGCCCGCCTGACACAGATGTCCCGCGCGGTTGGGATTCATCTGATTGTCGCCACCCAGCGTCCTTCCGTCGATGTGATCACCGGCGTGATCAAGGCAAATTTTCCGGCTCGGATGGCGTTCCAGGTGGCTTCGAAAACAGATTCACGGACGATTCTGGACATGAACGGCGCGGAGAAACTCCTGGGTAAAGGAGACATGCTATTTCTTCCACCCGGCAGTCCCGACCCAATCCGAATTCATGCCGCGTACATGTCGCACGAGGAAGTGAAACGAATTATCGAACATATTCGTCAGCAGCCGCCCCAGGATCCCAAGTTCATACTGCCCATCGAAACCGATGAAGCGGCATCGAATTTCGGCAAGCGGTTTCGGGAAGACAAAGACGAGCTGTTTGATGAAGCGCTTAAATTAGTGGTGCGACATCAACAGGGATCAGTCTCATTATTGCAGCGTCGCCTGAAAGTCGGATACGCACGTGCCGCCCGGCTGATCGATCAATTAGAGGATGCTGGATATGTCGGACCATTCGATGGCAGCAAAGCGCGAGAAGTGCTGATCGATGAAGAGGAATTAATGAACATGGGGCTGTAAATTATAGTAGTTCACTGCCAGGGACAGCGACTATCCACAGCGTATTAGAACTGATTCCATCCAGTGGGCCATGTGCGTCAACTTAAAGCTTTTTTAACGCAGAGACACGGAGGACGCAAAGTTACACAGATAGTTTTTATCGATTTTCCATATTAAGACAAATATTTTTTTTAAAAGAAAGCATTCTCATTAAAAAATAAATAACAATATCTCTGCGTTTCCTCTGCGATCTCAGCGGTCTCTGCGGTGATTAGCTCTTAGGTTGACGCCTATTGCCAAGTTGGCGGATGGAATCAGTATGAAATTTAAACCAGTAACAAGCATATTAAAAATATTTACAAATTATAATTTAGAGGTAAGCAAAATGAATCGAATTTATAAATTGTTTTTGATAATCATTTACTTTGTGTCACGATAAGCTCAAAACATTGCAAGCAGACTTCATACAAATCGCCTATTGGAAATTGGCTGATAATTCTCATGAACAAAAAGGTTCGATCTGGTTGAAGGGAGCTGAAAAATTCAAAATTGAAACTCAGGATCAGGCGATCACTGCCAATGGTACGACCCTCTGGACTTTTTCCGGTTTTAATCAGCAGGTTATCATCGAAAACATGACAAAGTCCAGGGATGTTTCGTTGCCCAGAGATTTGTTTCTGACATATTCTGAACAGTATCAAAGCAAATATATCGGTGAAGAGGTAGTGGAAAATGAAAATTGCCACGTCATCTATCTGACAGGAAAAACCGATGACCTTTTTATAAAAACTATAAAAATCTGGATCAACACGAAGTTATGGGTGCCAGCAAAAATTGAACAGCAGGATTTGAACAGTAATAAAAATACATATATCCTGAAAAACATTCAGCTCGATGAGCCGATTCCCGATGCATTTTTTAATTATACCCCACCGGATTCAGCGGAAATTATCGATATGCGATAAGTAATTCTGGCTTGAAAGAGAACGACATTTGAAAGCTCAAATCGAATTTTCTTTCTAATCACAACATACTCGAGAAAAATGAACACTGGTTTCAATTAGGGACGTGAATTATACTTGTTGGGGATTATTTTATAACTTAAAAAATTGAAGTCATTGCGAGCGAAGCGAAGTCGCACCTTCGGCTTCGTCGCTTCGCTCCTCGCAATGATAAAGCGACATCACATTTTAAACCTTCATGAGTATTAATTGCTGCACCATTTGCGGATGATTCTTGCTCATAGCAAGGCAAGATTGCTTTATCCGATGAGCGACTTTATTAATTCACAGTCCTGAATGAGTTGCTACAAAACATTGAAAATCAGTGTTCAGCTTTTTCCCCTCATAATTCCATTTTGCGGCAATACATCACTTCAGAATACGCTTCTTTTGCTACATAAAATAGCTACTGGTTTTTACAATAAGTTTTTTTGTTGTAATAAAAAATAGTTGATCATCAATAAGACTGGCAAGAGTATTAAAATATCTTAATCATTAGAAATTTACTTGACTAATGGAAAAAAAATCTTTATTATTGATAGATTTCGAAATTGGGGGAATATGTTCAAATTAAGGAGTGCATCATGAACCAGCAACTTGAGAAACAGGTCACCATTTACGATTATTTGACAATCCTTTACCGGGGAAGATGGATCATCCTCATTTCTTTTCTTACCGTAGTTGGATTTGTAATTTACTACACGTTCACCGCCACACCGATCTACCGCTCGAATGTCAAAGTAATGATTAAAGACAACGGCGGCGTCCAGCAGACGCTATTTAACGTCGTGGACTTCATGGAAAAGGAGAAAAAAATCAACAACCAGGTCGAAATCCTGAACAGCCGCACCCTGGCAGAAAATGTGATTGATAAGCTTCGCTCATCAGACATGTCAGATCGGTTGTGGATTTTAGGCTATCTGCCAGAAAGCGAACGGAATCGATTCAGTTTTAGCAATAAAATAAATAAAATATTTGCCAGTGTCTTAGCTGTCAAAGGTGATAGTGGCGAACAAACATCATCGGTTTTTCGACACAGTGAACAGTATGATGAAAAATTAGATAATTTTATAAAAGCATTGCAGGGCAACATCAGCGTTGATCCGGTTCGGAACACCGATATGATCTCAATCAGCGTGACTGCGCCATCCCCTTTTGAAGCTGCGTATATTGCCAACACGGTTGCTGAAGTTTATAAGGAGCAAAATCAATTAGAGAGCCAGGAAGAAGTACGGCTGGTAAAAAATTTTCTTGGGGAACAATTAGACCTTTTCCAGGAACAGCTCCGACAATCTGAACAAGCGCTGAAAGAATATAAGGAAAATGAAAAGGTAGTTGCATTGCCCCAGGAAATCGAACAACTTGTCACGATGCTGACAGAGGTCGAGTCGATCTACCGGGAGGCAGAGCTTGAGCTGAATTCAAACAAAGAGCGTCTGATTTACATCGATGATCAATTGGGACAGAGCAAGAAGAACCTGAATATGAACAATATTATGGCGGCTCCGTTCTTGAAAGAATTAAATCAAAAAATGGTCGCGCTGGAAACAGAAAAGACGCGCTATATTGCCAGCCTGATAAATGGGAATCTTTATGACCCCAATGATTCCAGGCTGCGAAATTTTGAAGAACAAGCCAAATTATTGGAGCAAAAATACAAAGAGGGAATTACTCAATATGCGACGCTTGAAACAGGCGACCCGATTACTTTAACTGAAGAATTATTTCAGCGCAAAATCGAAGTCGAAGCCACGATCCAGTCGCTATTGCCCAAGGTTGCAGCGCTCAAACAAATTGTTGACGAGTACAATCAGGAGCTTGAAAAAATTCCCGAACGGGGTCTTAAATTAGCACGATTGGAACGATCAGCCCGGCTCGATGAAAAGATAACCCTGATGATGAAAGAAAAATTTGAAGAATCCAGGATTACCGAAGTAGGACAATTGGGTAATGTGCGCATCATCGATCCTGCGAAGCCGGATTACGCCCCAATTCGTCCGAAAAAGAAGATGAATATTATGCTTGGAATCATCATGGGGCTGGGATTGGGCATCGGAATTACGTTTGTCATGGAATATTTCGATAATTCAGTTCGCTCCGCCGAGGATATTGAAAAAGCAGGTTTCCCAATACTTGGCTCAATTCCGATCATTAAGTTAGAGGAAGCCGCCAAAGGGTATCGAAAAAATGGCAAGCATAGCTCTAACACAAAAATTGACCAACATGAAGCGCGCACCATAGCGGGAAGACTGATCACTCATTTTGCGCCAAAATCACCAATTTCCGAAGCCTATCGCAGTTTGCGAACCAGCATCCAGTATGCAAAGGCTGACAATCAAATTAAAACGATTGTTGTAACAAGTCCCGGTCCACAGGAAGGAAAATCGACGACTGTGGCAAATCTGGCGATTACATTTGCGCAGATGGGCACGAAAGTCCTGCTTGTTGATACCGACTTGAGACGTCCTGTACTGCATTCGATTTTTAATATGGATCGTTCCAAAGGAATTTCCAATTACCTCGTCGGGAAAATCGGAATAGATGAAGCAATCTTTAATACAAATATCGATAACCTGTTTCTCATGCCCTGCGGAACTCTGCCGCCAAATCCATCTGAACTGTTAGGCTCAAAATCAATGAAAACCTGCATTGCAGAATTAAAAGCAATGTTTGATATCGTGCTGTTTGACAGTCCTCCGATTATGGCAGTAACAGATGCGACGGTTCTCAGCTCTGAGGTCGATGGCATGATATTGGTTGTCAAAGCAGGGCAAACCGATCGCAACGCAGTTCATAGATGTTTTGAAATTCTTAAAAACGTTCCCAATCACATTCTCGGCGCCCTGTTGAATGTTGTGAACGTTGAAGGAATTTATGGATCTTACTATTATTACTATTACCACTACTATTATTACGGCAAGGATGGGGCGAAACGATCGAAGCGATTGAAACGCGCGTAGGATCAGTTGGATGGCGATGCCAATCAAAAATATTGTGGCAAAACGTCATTCACTGTTCGACAGAGTGACTGACCGATCGCTTGGATAAGCAATATTTTCGAAGCCCTTCAATATCAAGCGACCAGTCAGACCACCTGTAACTGATTTTTTATGAAATAAGTTTAATAGTTAAAATATTAATTGATTTTATTGATAGAATTTACTAATTTATTGAGACAGATAGTTGGGATTATAATTTTCTTTTTTTTTAAATAATCAGCTTTGCGCGACGATAAAATATCGATTTGAGAAATCAAAAGAATTTGAAATTATAAATAGAGGATCGAACGATGAAAGAGACAGGCGAAAGTTTTCCACGAAATACATTGCGACAGGCAGAGTTGGCGCTTCAGGGATGGCAGGATCTGTTTAAAAAATTAGTCGTCCCCAATCTATCATTGGAAGAGTTTCAAAAAATTATCACTGAGGCGACCGCTCAGGTAGATCTGGCTGAGCGATTGAAAGAGGAGAGAAGCCAGGCGGTAAAAGTCCGCAATGAGAAATTAAAAGATGTGTGGGACCTCACAAAAAGGATCCGCAATGCTGCCAAAGCCACATTTGGAGATAGTTCTAGCGAAATTGAAAAATTTGGTGGCAAATCATCGCGTCAGCGGGGAAGACATTTTGAGGAAGAAGAGTAGAAAACAGGCTTCAATGTAAACCTATACCGAAGCGCCAGGGCTTAAATTTTCCGACTGTTTATAATTAGTGAGTGCTTGATGGTAACCCTTCCTGCTTTCTGACCTGTTACGTTGCTCTGCTAATGATGATATATCATATTCAGTTAGATTCAATTCTCTGGATCCAGTCGATCAGATTTCCAAAGATTTCAGGCTTTGGAAATCTGGCAACAGAACAGCAGTATATACTGACCACGAATTGGTTTTCCGAGCG
>JALOPY010000324.1 GCA_025453735.1 bacterium
AAAATCGAGCCAACTGATTCCATTCCAGGAAGTTGAATCCCAGATAAAAGCCCAGTTAAAACAAGAACGTTCGAATAAACTCTTCGAAGATTATGTCAGTGAATTGAAAACAAAGGCAAAGATAAAAGTGAAAGATTTGAGCTAATGATTCATCAAAATTTCGTGGATACCAATTAGCTTGCCATATCGGAATTTCAAAGTTTGAGCCAAAGTACTATAAAAAACCTTACAAGTAGAAACGGAATAAACAGAGACTGGCAGAGATTTTTGGGGAAAGATTATTTTACGCTCACAATAGTCCGCTTAAACTCTGCTGACTCCGTTTCTCCTTGCAAGATAATTTCTTCATCAATCAATTAGCGAAGCTATGTTCTAGCGATATCGCTTTGCTCGGATAATCTATGCTTCCGTATCGTTATTTTGAAAATATTTTTCATAATCTTGTGAATAATAATTGCTGTTCTAACTTCACACTTAATTCAATCCTCTCAATCTGTATTAGATTCAAAATTGTTTTACCAGATATTCTCGGTCATTTAACTTCCCAATTTTTCTATTTTAATAACCAACCTTGTTTTTTAATCATTCAACTCAAATCAAATAATGAAGGGAGTATTTATGAAGCCAGAAGATGAAAAGGGCAAAATATGGTTTAATGGAAAATTTGTTGATTGGTGGGATGCCAAAATTCATGTCATGTCACATGTCGCTCATTATGGAACGTCGATATTTGAAGGTATGAGATGTTATGCAACGAAAAAAGGATCTGCAATTTTTCGTCTCTCCGAGCATATTAAACGATTTTTCGATTCAGCAAAAATCTATCGGATGGACATGCCCTTCACCCAGGACGAATTAAAACAAGCCTGCATAGATGTTATCAAAGTGAATAAATTGAAAACCGCGTACATTCGTCCCCTGGTATTTCGCGGCTATAATATGTTAGGTGTCGATCCAACATCATGTCCTGTTGAAGTCGCAATTGCAGCGTTAAACTGGGGAACATATTTAGGCGAAGAAGCGATCAATTTGGGAGTTGATGTCAGAGTTTCATCATGGCAGCGAATGCACCCCAACACTCACCCGGCGCTGGCGAAAACTGGCGCGAATTACATGAATTCGCAGCTCATAAAACTCGAAGCGAAAATGGACAAATATGCGGAAGGCATTGCCTTAAACAGCCATGGTTTTGTGTGCGAGGGGAGCGGAGAAAATATTTTTCTGGTTCGGAACAATGAAATTTTTACACCGACAGTCGGTTCTTCCATTTTGCCCGGAATTACGCGTGATTCTGTGTTCAAAATTGCTAATGAATTTGGCTACACCGTTAAAGAAGCCGTGATCCCTCGTGAGATGCTTTACATTGCTGATGAATTATTCTTCACGGGAACCGCTGCTGAAGTATCGCCAATCCGATCGGTAGATAAAATTTCCATCGGAACTGGCAAACGGGGACCGATCACGGAAAAAATTCAAAGAAGATTCTTCGATATTATAGAAACGGGTGATGATGGTGACTATGGTTGGCTGACATTTATTGAGTAAATAAGCAAGAAGCGTTAGAGCTTTTACAAGCTTATCAAATAACAACAGCAACGCACAATAATCATTATTTATTTTACCCAGCAAAATTATGCAAAAAGCACGAAGACGAGGGAGAGAATTAGCTCTTTATGCATTATATGCTTTCGAGATGACTAAAAATCCGCTTGAGCAGATAACAAAGGAAGTGATCGAAACTGAAGAAAAAAATGAGGGGATCATTTCTTTTGCAGAAGAGCTGGCTAAAATTACGATAAGTCATTCTAAAGACCTGGATCAATTGATCGAACGCTGGGCTCATAATTGGGAATTCAGCAGGATCGCCATCATCGATAAATTAATTCTGCGGATGGCAATCAGCGAATTCCTTTATTTTGAAGACATCCCCCCAAAAGTTTCCATCGATGAAGCCATCGAGATTTCCAAAAAATATAGCACCGAGCAAAGCGGCAAATTCATTAATGGAATATTGGATTCAGTGCTCAATGACCTGAAAAACCTGGGACAAATCAATAAAACTGGTCGGGGATTGAACGACGGCAAAAGTTAGAACAGCGAAAGAACTTTTCCATTTTCAATCCAGTATAAATACCATAGCGCAGCATAGCTGAAAATAAATTGCTCAACACCAAGATCACCCAGCAGTTGGCGGGGATTCGCCTCTCGGCGAATAATAAGTAAACGCTAAGTTCACGAAGAAAAAAATAATCTTTTTTGTGTCTTTGGTTCTTTCTTGGTGACGTGGTGTTTGAAAGCCTTCTTGCAAAAAAATGCAAGATTAATTTGGAAATAGAATAACATAAAAAGAACGAAAACGCGACAAATAGCAATAATTTCCTTAACAGAATTTTAGAAATCTCCAGCGCCCGGAATCATGTCACTCCTGGAGAAGATCAACGAGAATCTTGAAGGATGGCAGTCAGATGTAAGTTTTTCAGTTTGAAAACATATTAAAGCGCGAAACATGAGTTCAAATGATTTTCCGACTATACATGAATTTGAGATCCTTGCAATTGAGTTGATTGAAAACATTCCTACTAAATTCCTTGAAGGTCTTGGCGGTATTTTCGTTCAACCGATCGAAAAAATGCGGGATGATATCGCTCATGTTTATATTTTAGGTGAATATATTCGGCGATCCCATTTTGAACCGAATATTTGTCTCTATTATGGCTCATTTAAAAAAGTACATTATGGCAAAGATCATCGCGCGATCAAACAAGCCATGTGGGAATTGATAACCCATGAATTGCAGCATCATCTGGAACGGCATTTTGAAATTCAGGACCTTGCCAAAGCAGATCAGGAACAATTAGAGCAGATAATGATCGATCAGGGGAAGCTGCGACCATTAGAATATCTCCGAAGTCATCAATTGATCAATCATAAAAAAGTGGGAATGAATTTAATTGCTGATGTCCTTGTCACTGAAAAACAACTGAAAAATGGAACGAAAATTCGTCTTACTGGCGCGGCAATCGATTGGCGTGAAGTCATCGTTAATATTCCCCAAAATAGCTCTCCAGGAAAGGTTCTGCGGTTAGCGAATATGGGATACCGGGATAAAAGTGGTGCGGGAGATTTTTATTTGTTTTTGCAGGATAATAATAAAAAGCCTGGGAAACTAAAAATCAATAGGGAACAATCGCTATTTATTTTTGGAAATAACTGGAATGAAGAATTCAAACATCTTTATAAAAAAAAATTCAAGCGAAACAATTTGACAGAGGAAGATGTTATTTTCCCTGCGCTGAATGAAAAAAAAATAAATCTTGATTATTACTATGATGCTCTAATTTTTTTGAATGAGGTATCTAGCGAAACCCATATTTTTGTGATCGGATTGGGCAAGGAAAAGCATAAAATAAAGCTGAAATTGAAACCAAACGAAGAACATAGCAGTTACACTCTAAAATTTCCCGGTCTGGGTGAAAAAACAGCAACCAAAAACGGCGATGTTTATTTGACACTATATCCAGCAAGATAAGGAGGAACATGGTGTGGAACGAGAACAAAATTTTTATGATATTTTAGAAGTTCCATTCGGGGCAAGCGACGAGGACATCAAGCATAGCTACAAAGCATTATCAAAAAAGCATCATCCTGATAATTTTCAAAGTTCCCGAGATAAAAACAATGCCCATGAAACGATGATCAAGATTAACGCCGCCAGGGAGACCTTGCTCGATCAACAGAAACGAAAAGAGTATGATGACAGAATTAAACCGGCGCTGAAATACGAGCAGGAGTTGGATAACTCACTGAGCGATTACTATGATGTTGAAAAGAAGCTTCACGATCTTTGGAATTGGATCCGAAATTTTCAAGCTGATGCAGTCGATACTGCTCAGGCTTTATACTTTGCCCAGGATCATCAAAAAAGCCGCTTTGCCGAACCCAGAGATGGCATTATTAAAGACGATATTTATATTCGTCGTCGGCAAAGAAAGTGGTAAGGCAAACCAGGAGAAATATTAAATGAGGAATGATTTGATAAAATTAAACGATCACGTCGAAATTGAGCTGCAAATTCTCGCGTCAGCCTTTTTTTTAGGAGATTATTATCCGCTCCAGCAACTGATCGATAAGAAATCGCGGCTCTTCATTGCATTTGCTAATAAAAAAAGCGACGATATTCAGACTAAATCAGCTCAATTGATTATTGATCCCGACACGCTGAACGAACACGATCAGGAAGAATACCAAAAATATTATCAGGGGATTATCGAGGATATCAAAAAGAAATATTCTGAAGATTTGCAAAAAACACCAGTGCCTCCTCCCACCCAGTTTATCGAAGAATTTGCTGATAATGCTGTTGATATGGGAAAATTTATGTCGGCATCTTCAGCCCTGGATTATATTAAGTCATTGGATAAAAATATTGATCGGCACTTATCCAACGCGATCCGGATTCTCAAATCGAAAGAAATTTTAGCGCTGCCAGAGGACGTTGACCA
>JALOPY010000325.1 GCA_025453735.1 bacterium
ATCGACCGAATCAGCATTCCCATGGAGCGAAACGGCAGATATTTTTTAAGCAAACGATCAGCCGATCAGGAGCAATGGATTATCTATATGCGGGATGGTTTGGATGGAGAAGATAAAATTTTGATCGATCCCCATCCCATGAGCGCCGATCATACCACCAGCGTCAATCTGATCGATGTCTCCAAAGACGGCACACTGATGGCGTATGGGATTCAGGAGGGAGGACAGGATGAATCGAGCGTCCGGCTATTCAATGTGGATCAAAAACTCGATTTGCCCGATCAATTGCCCAAAGCGCTCTATTTTAGCGTCTCGATCAAGCCCGATAAAAGCGGTTTTTATTATTCCAAACATGACAATGAAAAAGGCGGGCGAATCTACTATCATGCCATGGGAACCGATGTGACAAATGATGCAAAGATTTTTGGCGATGGCTATGGTCCGGAAAAGATTTTATTCGCCAGCCTGTCCGAAGATGGTCGCTACTTGTTGATTCACGTGCTGCATGGCTCCACCGCTGAAACCTCAGAACTATATTATCAGGATTTGAAGAAAGCCGGAAAAATTACACCTATCGTCACCGGCATCGACGCTCGATTCTATGGCTGGATTGTGGAGAATAAATTATTTTTGCAGACCAATTGGAATGCGCCCAACAATAAAATTCTGCTCGTCGATCTCAATCGTCCTGCTCAGAAAGACTGGCAAGAAATCATTCCGGAGAGCGAATCGGTCATGGAAGGATTCTCGCTGGCCGGGGGCAAATTATTTGTCAATTATCTCGAAAATGTCGTTTCAAAAGTGAAAGTGTTCGCTGCCGATGGCGCTTATATTCGTGACATTGCCTTTCCATCGCTGGGATCAGTAGGCGGCGTTGGCGGCAGATGGGAAAGCAATGAAGCGTTTTTTGTTTACACCTCGTTTCATGTCCCGACCACGATCTATCGCTACGATGTCGCCACTGGTGATCAACAAATTTGGGCGCAGTTGAAAGTGCCCGTCAATACCGATATTTTCGATGTGAAGCAGGTCTGGTACACATCGAAAGACAGCACCAAAGTGCCGATGTTCCTGGTTCACAGAAAAGGCCTCAAATTGGACGGTGCCAATCCCACGCTGTTAACCGGCTACGGCGGCTTCAACGTCAGCCTGACGCCGTACTTTTCGCCAACGGCAGTGTTGTGGGTTGAAAAAGGCGGCGTTTTCGCCATGCCTAACCTGCGCGGCGGCGGCGAGTTCGGTGAGCAGTGGCATAAAGCCGGAATGCTGGAAAACAAGCAGAATGTATTCGACGATTTCATCGCAGCAGCAGAGTGGTTGATCAACAATGGCTATACCAGCACTGAAAAGCTGGCGATTTCCGGCGGCAGCAATGGCGGACTGCTGGTCGGCGCGGCGCTGGTCCAGCGACCCGATCTGTTCCAGGCAGTGGTCTGCACGTATCCGCTGCTCGATATGGTTCGCTATCATAATTTCATGATGGCAAAATTCTGGGTCTCCGAATATGGCTCGTCTGAAGATGTCGAACAGTTTAACTATATTTTTAAATATTCACCCTACCACAATGTGAAACCGGGGACTGAATATCCAGCCGTTTTATTTATTACTGGCGATTCCGATACCCGTGTTGCGCCACTTCATGCCCGAAAAATGACGGCGCTGGTGCAATCAGCCACTGGCTCTGAGCATCCAGTACTGTTGCTGTACGACACAAAAGCGGGTCATTCCGGCGGGATGCCAGTGAGCAAGCAAATCGAAGATGAAGCGAATGAACTCCAGTTTCTGTTCTGGCAGCTTGGGATGAAGATGTAGGATTGGAGTTTTGGAGTGATGAATTGGTGAAATGTGGGATAGCAAATGTAAAAATTATCCCATTTTCAATTTTCACGTCTCACATGCTTTTTCAATGATATTTAAAACATGAGGAAAAAATATGATAAAACGAACATCTCTTTTCTTATTCACGGTGCTTCTCTCAATCTTTCTTGTCGCTCAATATGATACTTTCGCCCAGACCAAAGCCAAAAAGATCGACGAAATGATGTCGCTGTATCAGCAGTATCGCCTGTTCAATGGATCAGTTCTGGTTGCCGAAAACGGCAAAGTCATTTTTAAAAAGGGCTATGGTTTTGCCGATATGGAATGGAACATTCCGAATGATAGCGACACCAAATTCCGGCTCGGCTCGATCACCAAGCAGTTCACCTCGATGCTAATCATGCAGTTGGTGGAAAAAGGTCAGATAAAATTGGACGGCAAATTAGCCGATTACCTGCCCTATTATCGAAAAGATACCGGGGAAAAAGTAACGATCCATCATTTGTTGACCCACACATCTGGTATTCCAAGTTATACAGGATTGCCGAGATTCTTTCAGGATGTGAGCCGCAATCCTTATTCCGTAGAAGAATTCATTACTAAATATTGCAGCGGCGATCTGGAATTCGAGCCTGGTTCGACTAATCGCTACAACAATTCGGGCTATTTTCTGTTGGGCGCAATTATTGAAAAACTAACTGGCAAAACGTATGAAGCCGTGTTGAAGGAAAAAATATTCGATCCACTTTCCATGAAAAACACGGGTTATGATCATCACGAATCCATCCTACCGAAGCGAGCAGCGGGATATGAAAAATCTTTTGATGGATTTGTCAATGCAGCATACCTGGATATGTCGCTCCCTTATGCAGCCGGAGCATTATATTCGACAACTGAAGATCTCTATTTATGGGATCAGGCATTATACACGGAAAAATTGCTTTCACAAAAATATAAAGATATCATGTTCACGCCGTTCCTCAGCGATTATGCCTATGGCTGGGGCGTCAGAAAAACTCCGATCGAGGGAAGAAAGGATAGTCTGACGACGATTGCTCATGGCGGCGGGATCAACGGATTCAACACCCTGATCACCCGATTGATCGATGACAAACACCTGATCGTGCTATTGAACAATACGGGCGGAACGAATCTGGGTGAGATGACCCAGGGGATTATCAATATCCTTTATGACAAGCCATTTCAGCCGCCGAAGCAGTCCATTGCAGAAACGCTCTTTAAAACAATTCTGGAAAAAAATATCGATGCGGCTCTCAAGCAATACCATGAATTGAAGCAAGCAAAAAAGGATTCCTATAATTTTCGTGAGACCGAATTGAACAACCTGGGCTATCAATTGATCGCCAAAGGGAAAATCAAAGAAGCTATCGAGATTTTAAAATTGAATGTGGAGGCATATCCAGATGCATTCAACACCTACGACAGCCTTGGCGAAGCGTACCTGATCAACGGCGATAAGGAGCTGGCAATTCAAAATTATAAAAAATCTTTAGAGCTAAATCCCAAAAATTCTGGCGCAGTTGAAGCACTGAAAAAGCTGGAAGAAAAATAACCACCAAGACCTCAAAGGTTTTAAAAACCTTTGAGGTCTTTGACGTCTGACACCTGTCCCCGCCAGGGGATTTCACATTTCACATATAAACCAAGCACTTGAGGAGGAAAAACCAATGTCTAACAAACGTTCTAATGTTCTATTTGCTTTTGTAGTGCTTGCAATGATAGTTTCTCTTTTCATCGGCTGTGCGAAAAAGCCATTCTGGGGAAATGAGCAAACTGGCTTCATCCTGAATTATCGATTAGTTCCAGATCAGGTCTGGAAATACTCGTCAACCAACGACCAGAATATGAACATGGAGCAAATGGGACAATCCATCGCGATTAAAACAAAATCCTTGACCATTTATTCCATCAAGGGCACAGGAATAAATCAACAGAAAAATCTTCAATCGAACGTGACGCTGGATACGATGAGCATCGCGATGAGCTCTCCAATGGGAGAAAACAAACCAGATCTATCCTCTGTGATTGGCAAAAATTTTGGGATGACGTTCACCAGCAAAGGCAAAGAGCTGGATTACACAAGAACAGAAGCGCTCGAAATTGATTTCGGTAAAATGCCTGGCGGAAAGCAAGATCTCAGCAGCTATTTCCGTAATATCTTCCCTGATCTTCCTGAACAGCCAGTCAAAATCGGCGAGACGTGGATAAGCAAAGACTCATTAACGATTCACCAAATGGGCATGGAAGTTAAGACCAAAACTGAAACCACGAATAAATTAGAAGGACAGGAAGTCGTTGCTGGCATGGAATGCTTAAAAATTGCCAGCAAATCAAAGGGAACGGTCGATGGCAAAGGCGAAAACATGGGGATGAATATGAGCGTCGAGGGCGATACCGATGCCACCACCACCTGGTATTTTGCCTACAAGCTGGGCATATTTGTCAAAGCTGAATCAGAAAGCTTTATGGAGAGCAAGATCGCAATTTCCGGTCCCCAAAATATGACCATGCCGATGAGTCAGGAGACAAAGTCAGAAGTGAAACTGATTCTGTCACCAGCCAAATAGGCGTCGTGATCGTTTACTGGTTTCATGTTCCAGGTTCTTGGTTTTTTAGTGCGTGGTATATGCTTGTTATGGGCTAATTTTTCTTTGTTTAAAT
>JALOPY010000007.1 GCA_025453735.1 bacterium
CTCAGCATGATACTTGCCAGTCTGTGTTGTCCCTAAGATTTTATCGATTTCCAACCTTGCCCTGTCATAGTTGTCGTTTTTAATAAACGCATTTATCAGCAATAATTGCGCTTCTTGCAACGAACTGCTCGTTGGAAACAATTCAAGAAATTCATATAGAGTTTCAATCGTTCTTTCGTAATCGCGTGCTTCAAAATTCATTTTTGCTGACAGAAAAAGCGATTCTTGGGCCAGGTTGCTTTTTGGGTAGAAAATTTGAACTTGCTTATATGCATTAGCTGCGGCGCTATTGTTTTCCAATGCTTGAAAGCATTGCCCTATTTTATATTGTGCCTCATCGATGCCCCTTGCATCGGGAAATTTCAAAATCAAATAAAAGTATTCTTTTTGTGCTTTGTCATATTCCTTAATTTTAAAATAACTATTTCCAGCCATTAGAAGCGCCTCTGGCGCTTTGAGACTCATGGGATTTTTTTCAGCGAACTCATGAAACTGCTCCGCAGCAATATCATAAATTTGATCGTCATAAAGTTTTTTTGCATAGGTAAAAGCTATATCGCTGCTATTTGTTTGTGATATTGCTGATATTGAAAATATTGAACAAATAATCAGTATTAAAAAAACAGCATTTTATTTCATCTAACTATCTCCAGTTTACAGTATTTCAAAACAATTTTTTTTGCTCCAACTTCTTCAAATAAGATGTTTAATACCATGTTAGCATCGTCCCCTGCGACAGTTCTTACAACACCTTTTCCGAATGTCGGATGTTTCACCAGGATTCCCGGTTTGTAGATAGCTTCATTCTCATCGCCATGATCGAACTTAAATATTCTTTTTGGCTGATGTGAGTGCTGAGATAAATGAATATGTCTGGCTTGATAGGTTTCTTCAATTTCTATAAGCGTTTTGTCTATTTCATTCAGAAATCTTGAGATAGTTCCACTTGTGTTTTCGCCAAATTTGCGCCGGTTGAGCGCCGAAGACAGGTATAATTTTTCTTTGGCGCGTGTGGCTCCAACGTAAAATAACCGTCGTTCTTCTTCAAGATCTTCATCGGTTGACATTTGCCGGCTCAATGGAAATAGCCCTTCTTCTAAACCTGTGATGAAGACTACTGGAAATTCCAATCCTTTGGCGCTATGCAATGTGAGCAGTGAAACTGCATTAGCCCTGGTATCCCAATTATCGACATCTGTTATCAGCGCGACGTTTTCTAAGTAGTGCTCCAGGGTTAAGTGCGGATTGCGCACAATAAAATCATTAATACCGTTTAGAAGCTCCCTGATGTTATCAATTTTATTTAATGATTCTAAAGATCCCTCTTGTTTTAAAAAAGTCAGTATTCCCAATTCTCCAATTAAGGTAGAAACCAGCTCAGTTATCGAAACATCACCTTTGAGCTTTAAATTTAGATATTTTTTTATCAAACCATAAAATTCCTGGATACTACTTTTGGTCCGACTTGATATTGACTCGATTTCTTCGATTTTTTCGATTGCCTTGAACAGCGAAATATTATTGTCGATGCTAAATTGTTCTATTTTTTTTATGGTTGTTTCACCAATTCCCCGGGCAGGATAGTTGATAATTCTCCTGATGCTGATCCCATCATTGGGATTCACCAGCGTTCGCAGGTAAGCCAATACATCTTTAATTTCTTTCCGTTCGTAAAATCGTATTCCGCCGACAACGACGTAATTAATTCCTCTATTTTTCAATACTTCTTCAATCGCCCGGGATTGTGCATTCGTTCGATAGAGAACGGCAAAATCAGAAAAATTTAACTCATTTTGTTGAATTTCTTGTTCAATTTTATAAATGATAGCAGAAGCTTCTTCAATTGCATCGTTCGTAAGAATAAAAGTTACTTTTTCTCCCGGTTCTTTTTTGGTCCAGAGCTCTTTTTCCATGCGATTTCGATTATGCGATATGATGGAATGGGCAATATTTAAAATGTTTGCCGTTGATCGATAATTTTGCTCCAGCCGAAAAATCGAGCAATCCGGATAATCAGTTTCGAAATCTAATATATTTTTAATATCGGCACCGCGCCAACGATAAATGGACTGATCATCATCTCCCACTACAGAGATATTATGGTGTTTTTGACTCAGTAATTTAATTAAGTCGTATTGCAGGCGATTGGTGTCCTGGTATTCATCAACTAAAATGTAATGAAATTTAGATTGATAATAATCTAATACATTTGGAAATAATTTGAACAGATCGATCGATCTCAATAGCAGATCTTCAAAATCCATTGCATTATTCTGTTGCAGGCGATTCTGATAGGTGTAATAAATATCATAAAAAATATCATCACTGATCGAAGCACTGGAAAATTTCACGTGTTCGGGTGAGATATTGGCATTTTTAATAAATTTAATTTTTGATCGAAGGCTCTTGGCATCAATCGCCTGGGATAAGAGATTTTTTTCAGTGATGATGTTCTTGATTAGAGCGATTTGGTCTGCCTCATCGTAAATTGCAAAATTAGAGTGATAGCCAAGTTTTTCACAATTTTTTCTCAAAATACGGGCAAACAGCGAATGAAACGTTCCAATCCACATTTTTTTTAAAGGGATATCCAATAACGCTTCTACCCTATCCTTCATTTCATTGGCAGCTTTATTGGTAAAGGTCATCGCCAGAATATTTTCTGGATTTACTTTCTTGCGTTGAATCAAGAAAGCGATCTTATGGGTCAAGACGCGAGTTTTTCCACTCCCGGCACCAGCAAGAATTAGATTTGGACCATCGATTTTTTCGACAGCCTGGCGCTGAACAGAATTTAAGTTTTTTAATAAAGACACATTAGTTTTGGGCACGATTCTCCAACCTTTTTCTTCTGCTAATTTCTGAACGGTATGCATCAAATTTTGCTTTTGCAGCAAGGTGCTCTTTGAGGGTCCTGCTAAAAATATGAGACCCATCCCCCTTCGCGACAAAGTAAATGTACTCAACATCAGCCGGGTTTATTGCAGCACGAATTGAGCTTATTCCAGGATTGTTCACAGGACCTGGCGGCAGTCCCGCATGCAAATAAGTATTGTAGGGAGAATCAATCGCCAAATCTCTTTTCAAGAGTCGCCTGGGACCATCGGGAATGATATATTGGATCGTTGGATCTGCCTGCAAGGGAATGCCCTGTTTCAAGCGATTATGATAAACTGCTGAAATTATCGGGCGCTCATCATCGAGAATCGCTTCACCTTCGATAATTGAAGCAAGTGTCACGATTTTATGAAGGGTCCAGCCTTGTTCCATTACAATCTGTTTTAATGAATCGGTGAATTTTTTATGAAACTCATTTAGCAACGTTTGGATGGCTTCTTTCTCCGTAATTCCCCAGAAAAAAGAATACGTGTCAGGATAGAGATATCCTTCCAGAGAGTTTGCATTTATGCCAGCATTCAAAATAACATCTTGATCGTAAATCAAATTCAATATTTTTGTTGAATCCAATTCAAGCTTTTTCGAAAATATCGAAGCGATTTCATGGGATGATAATCCCTCGGGAATAACAACTGTCACGGTGGATACTTTGCCAGCCACAATAATTTTCATTGCTTTATATGACGAAGTTCCTTTATAGAGATGATAGCCTCCTGCTTTTAATTTCTTGACTTTTCTGAAAAGTTTTGTGGTGAAAACAAAGTCGTTTGCATTCGAAATAATTCCATTTGCTGCTAATGTTTCAGCGATCATCGTTACTGTTGCGCCTGATTGGACTTTGATATAGAGAGGATCAACTGTGACGTCTTCATGCAATGGCAAGAAAATTCGTGAATATAAATAAATCCCGGTCAAAATTATTGCTGCTAATATTATCGAAAAAAAGAAGATTATCAATCGCTTCATCCAGCTTCATCCTCGTTTTGAAAGTCGTTGTTTTTTAAGCGTTAGTATTTCTGGATAATCCAGACAGTTTAAAATATTTTTGCTGGCAAGCCATGCACGTCGAGCGGTGGCGACGCCAAATTTTATAAGATTCAGATTTTCAAGCTCATGCGCATCTGTATTTATTGCCAGCATGATTCCATATTCGGCCGCAAGCTTCGCATTTACATCGGACAGATCCAATCGATCGGGATAGCTATTGATCTCAAAAGCTGTTCCAATTTCTTGTGCTTTTTTAAATATGTTGTTTAGGTCGATTTCATAACCCTGACGCTGCGAAATCAATCTGCCGGTTGGATGGCCAATAATATCGACTAACGGATTCTCCATTGCCGTTAAAATTCGTTCTGTGGGGCTTTTGGTAAATGCAGTGTGAATGGAAGCCACAACGATATCCAATTTTGATAAAATTTCATCCGGATAATCCAGGGAGCCATCGGAAAGGATATCCACTTCAATCCCTTTGAGTATTTGAAAATTAGTCAGCTCCTGGTTGAGCTCGTCGATTTCGTTGATCTGTTTGAGAAGCGTATCGATGGATAATCCCTGGGCATATTTTGCTGATAGCGAATGATCACAGATGGCAATATATTTGTAGCCCAATTTTTGGGCTGCCACAGCCATCGCTTGAATCGAAGCGTGGCCATCACTGTAATTCGAGTGAACGTGAAGGTCACCCTGAATATCTTCTAATTCGATAAGTCGAGGCAGCTTCTTTTCGGCTGCTAATTCAATTTCACCGCGATCTTCCCGCATTTCCGGAGGAATCCATTCCAGTCCGATAACGTTGTACACAGCTTTTTCAGAATCGCCTGCCAGTTTTTCATTCTGACGAAAAACGCCATATTCATTGATCTTAAATGATTGTTTTTTTGCCAATCCACGCAACTTCACATTATGGGCTTGTGAGCCGGTAAAATATTGTTGCGCCGCACCAAAGCTGTCAAGAGGAACCACTCGTAAATCGACCTGAAGTCCGGTTTCTTTCAAACGAACACTTGCTTTGGTTTCACCAGCAGCAGAGACATCGGCGACCTGAGGAAGCGCAGTAAAAATAGCTATCAAATCTTTCGGCTTATCCGTAGCAGCCAAAATATCGATATCCCCGACGGTCTCTTTCATTCTTCGAACTGATCCTGCCGGGCAAATTTTTTCGATTCTGATTTTTTTCCGAAGCTGATCTATTATCTCTTCAACGATTGGCACTGCCTTGCCGATCGAAATTCGCTCTTGCGCAGATAGAAAAAATTGAATCCCCTTTCTAATATTTTCGACCTTCTTCTGTCCCATGCCAGGCAGCAGCGATAGACTCCCGTCATCAATAACTCGAGTCAAATCATCAATATTTTTCACATTCAATTTTTGATGAGCCAATGCAAGCGTCTTCGGACCAAGATTTTGAATATTTAACAAGCTTAATAGCTCCGGCGACACATCTTTGCTGATTTCCTCATATTTGTTGATTTTTCCAGTATCGAGATATTCAGTAATCTTTTTTACCAAAGCATCGCCGATTCCAGGAAGCTCCCGGAGTTTTCCCTCATGTGCGAGCTGCTCGATATCCTCCTGCAAATCTTTGATCAACCGACTGGCTTTGCGATACGCGTTCACCTTGAACGATATTTCGCCCTGTAACTCCAAAATGTCAGCCATGTTCTCAAAGACATGGGCAATTTCCTGGTTTTTCATCGTTGATAATCTAATTTTTGAGCTTCTATTTTGTTCTTCCAATTTGATGAATTTTGAAAATTAATTTCAGGATGAAATCAAATCAGTTAACTTTGCAGGTCCACTTTCCTCAATCCGATACCGATCCATATCCAAAATTAGCGCCTTAATATATAAATTAATGTTCACAATGTCAATAAAAAAAATGATGGTAATCGCTCGTTACTGATGCACCTCCAGCGGTATTGTCAATTTGGATTTTTTTAAAAACTGATACATGCGACCATCAATTTTTTGCTTGAGTAGTTTGATTTTATCCAATAAATACTCAATTTGAAATGTTCTTTCAAGTGGATCGGCATTGGAATACCAGGTTGAAAAAATACCATGTTGTGCTTCATAAAGAATATCCCTGGCTTTTTCTGCCTCGGCATAGGCAATTTCCAGGTTTTTCATCAATGTATCTTCATCCCGCTGATGTTTATAGGCATACACGTAATGGTAAAGCGTTTTGTTTAAGTGAGTCATATATAAACTGTACACCCGCAGGTTGTCGTTAAAAAACGTTTGCTTGTCTTTGTCCAGTTGAGACATCACCCCAGTGCAGCGTTCAGCAACCAACTCAAATTTGGGTATGGTCCTTTTCATTCCATACAGGAGTGCATCAATTTGATTATCACTTTTGTTATGCTCAAAATCGATACGGTACGTTCTGCCGGGCACATGCTCATATCCAATTTTATACAGGGGATTCATATTTATGGCATTTTCTGAGAAATAAAATGCTTCAAAAATATGGTCAAAAACCCTGGCATATCTCAAATCCTGAAATAAAAATTGCCGATCCATTCCCTCAAATTCCGGTTTTTTGGATTGCCAATAGGCGTCGTAATAATCTCTGTAAAGTTGTGCCACTTCCTCAGCTTTTTTTGCTCCAAAATATTGAGTACAATATTCTAACAAAAACGCATCGCTGTTATAACTATCGAAATCCCATAGCAACTTTGCATTGGCCGAAAGCTCTAATAAAAATTCTCTCATATTCCCAACATTGACTACCGAAAAATAAAGTGGTGATTTGTTATTGACGTATCTGTAGTTGAACTCTATTTTCCAGGGTCCTTCTGCCGGTGCAACATGTGCTCCAGTGGAAGCGAATCCAAAATTCATGTAGTAACCGAGCTTAACAGGTGTGCCTGGACTAAAATTTACCAAATCATCATAGGGATATGGATCACGACGGGCTGCCACAAACGTCCAGATCATGTTTTCGCCTTCGGGTGGTTTCACATAACCTTTTGCCATCATTGTTGCTATCTCATCGTAGAATGTTGTACGTACATAGGGTTTATCTTCTCCGGTAACTTCTCTTATTATGTCATACTGAATTTGCAGCATCCTGTTTATAATATCCCCGCGCTCTTGATAACCTTCGGGTGCATCCTCAAAAATAGTCCAGAAAGGCTGATCACCTTTCCCCCGAAATGCAACTGTCCAAAGGTTCTCGATCCCATTTTTTTGCACCGTCTCTGCATTGTAACGAAAGAATTCAAGAATAGCTTTTTCATTGGATAACAGCAACCTCGGTGGATCCATATTTCTGACTTTTTTCCAGTATTGATCCCAAGTCCCGAATGAAGTGTTCAGACCACTTGTATGATGAGAGGTGATGACCAATCCATATTTATTTATGAGATAAGCATAATCCGTCAATTTATAATCTGGCATTATTGTAGAATAGGTTTCAACGGTGTTAAGCTTTAATCGCAGTGTTGTTTCCAGCCAAGCATTCTCATTTTCTTCTGATTTCTCTCTCCAGGGATCGAAAAAATCCTGGTCACCTGGTAATATGCTGCGATATCGAACTTGTGGCGATTTGAAGAAAATATCAAAGTCTGACGGAACCAGAATTTCGTCTTTTTTATCAGGAACCCATGAACTCCAATAATGCAAAGGAGGTACACCAAGAAATTTTTCAGAAAAAGTATAGATTGCATAAATAGTGCCTCGCAAGTCATTCCCCTCAAGATATATTCTATTGTTCTCTGCATCGGCATATATGCGATGGGACTCAAACCCATCAAGTGCTTTAACTTTATAGGGTGGTACAGAAAGTGCACCGGAAGCTCGATTTATTATAACGATTTCGGGCTGATAATTATCGAAATCCATCTTGTTGACGACCGTCGGCTCAGCACCCATTACGTTTTTTAAATCTTTCATAAAAGCATTAAGCGCAAGCTTGAGCGGGCCAGGCTCGTTATCCGAGAACACAATTTTAAGTTCATTACATTTAAGTTTAATGGCGGCAGGCTTGAGCGGACGCGCGTCCACATGAACTGTCAAAAACAAGATCATGGCAAACAGTACTGCTAAAGAAATATTCGAAATTTTGTTGCTTTTTAACATAGGTAAGTCCTCCAAGAATTATTAAAATCCAATTCATCAAACCTGCCTGAGGCTGGTTTATGAATCGCTGACATTATTATCAATCTCCGTGAGTCGATTATTCGGGCGGAAACGTTGCAATAATTTCCATACTGCTTTCCGATTTATTAGTGACCGGACCAGTCTCATAAGGGACAAAGAAGTTTGTGCCTTCACTGACCGGATATGTTTTGTCGCCAATAGCAATATAGAACGTCTTCACTGAGCTAATTGAAGTTAACGAAAATGCTCTTAGCCTTCGAAAGCTGATCTTGAAGCGAAAATATTAACGCCGACCGGACGATTCAGTTCGAAGTGAATCCAATGATACAACGGGTTGCGCAGCGTTTTCGGAACAGTCTCCGCCCACTTTTGAAACTTTTCCCAATCGGACGCGTTGCCCGTGATGAAGCGCTCGTCCACACCGCACGTTCGCATGGCGCGCCATTTGTAATGGTCGCCATTCAGCCAGATTTGCGTGAGATTATCGAAGCGCCGATTCTCTGCGATGTCTTTCGGCGAGAGATGACAGTGATAGTCAATGATCGGAAGCGATGCCGCATAGCGATGATACAACTCTTGTGCGGACTTCGTTTCTAACAAAAAGTTTTCGTGAATGAAATGAGAGTTCATCAAGTTAATAAAATTTTTCATCCAGGGCCAGTGTCAAAGGTTTATTTGTCAAGAATCTGAAATTCAACGAATATCGGATTATGATCTGATGGATAAACACCATCGACATTGTAATCCACTTCCTCGTATTTGAGAACTTTCACATTACCTTTGTAGAGTATCCAGTCTATTTTCTTTCCGTTTTCAATCGTGTCATTCAACAAATCAGGGTCATCTGAATTTTTATGTCCCACCAATACTTTGTATGGCGCACTGCCAGGGGTACAATTAAAATCCCCCATCAGAAACACCGGGCGCTCTTTACTCCATTCACCAAAACGATTGAGCGCATTGATCCGCTGCAAAATCAATTTAGAAGCATTTATTCGTGCCAAAGCCTGGTCACGACGATCAAAGTAATGGGTATTGAAAAGATAAAACTCCTGGGTATTTTCCCAGTGATCTCTATAATCCATTGGGTAAGGGCTGCTTTCACCATCTGCCGGTCTATTTATAAAAGCAAATCGTGCCCAGGTAACCATTCGTGGATTCACGTCAGGACCGCTGCCGATCACTTCGGGCGTTTCTGACAACTGAAAGCTGTGCATTTCACGAAGGCGAAATTTATCTCTTTTAAAAAATATAGCCAAATGCTCATCGTCATCACCGCCTTTTCGCCCTTCACCAATCACCACATATTCAGGCAGGCGATCCATTAAATCGTCGATTTGCTCTTTTAAGCCCTCTTGCGTACCAATGATGTCGGGACTATATTTGCGAATCAGATCCATCTGCATTTCACGTCGGATTTGCCAGGGCGGCGTAAAAGTGGGGCTGGCATACTTTAGGTTGTAGGTCATTAATTTGATGATTTTGCCATCTTTTTTATCAGGTAGGCCAGCTTTCTCGCTCGCGCTAACTCCGGATACAAAAAGATAAACAGTAATCAAGTAAATCATACATTTAAAATTTCGCATTTTGCTACTCCGATTTAGTTTTGATAAAAATTGTAATCAGTATTCCATGCCATCAGCGCATAATTAATTTTCTTCAGCTTTACTGTTGTCTTTTGATGCCGGCAAAGCCACATATTGATGTTGCACCGAATCAGATGAGACCTGCCAAAGTCTGAATCCAAACGGTCTGTTGTCAAAATTCTTACTGGTGGTCTCGCCTGTTACCAATTGAATGGTTTCATAACTGTTAGTTATTGTCCTGTGGGTATGACCCGATAGGTAAGCGACAACATTGTTGTCCCGAAATAGCGCAAGAATCTCACGTCGTTTTTTTGAAGGAAGATTAAAATAATGCTCATCCTCATCTGGTTGTTCCGTGTATAATGGAAAATGACCGATAACGAATACCGGTCGTCGCTTCCGGTTTTGTTTTTCGAGTGTTTCTTGAAACCATCGTTCATGTTTTTGTGATTCTACCCCGATATCGTGTTTCCACAATTGGGTGTTGGTCACAATAAATGAATATCCTTTATTTTTGAATTCATAATAATCTTTTCCGATAGTTTTGCGGTAATAGCTGAGGGTAGAGTCATTCGGAATATTTCCTACATCATGATTTCCGGCGGCAACATAGCAAGGCATTTTAAATTTTCCCCTGATTTCCATAAAGTCAGAATAGGCACTATCGGTTGCATGGTGAACAAGGTCACCGCATGTTACAACAAAATCTGGATTCAGGTCATTTACTTGCTTCACGGCCTGCTTAAATGTGTTCAGGTCATGCTTATACCCACCCATACCCAATTGAGTATCACATAATTGAACAAATGAGAACGGTTCTTGCTCTCTTTCTGAACAGGAAATATTGAAAACAAATAACGGGATTATGAGATATTTAATTGACTTTAACATCATCCTTGATATTACTTTGTCGAATCGCTTAGAATAAAATCGTTTCCAATCCTATCCCGATTCCTCGGTACATGGCTTTGGAGTTTTACCATGACTGGAACTCGATCGGGCTCGCATCTTCCCTCTCTCATCCAGGTAGTGATATTCGAGCTTGCTTGGCGCTTATTTTAATAGCAACATTTTGATGGACTTGATGTCGGATCCTATTTCAAGCCGGCAGAGATAAACGCCGGATGGAAGAAGGATTTTCGCCGATTTGGAAACGTTCCAGACTATACGGTAATTACCGGACGTTTTGAATTCATCAATCAGGGTGGAAACCCGTCGACCTGTTTCGTCAAAAACGACCAGTTTGACGTGCGCACTTTTGAGGACTGAATATTCAATGACAGTCCACGGATTAAACGGATTGGGATAATTTTGTTTGAGTTCACAGACCGAGGGAAGAATCGATTTGGGAGAAATGCCTGAGCTCGAGGACGTGACCAATCTCAAAAATGGCCCTGCAGCATATTCCCTTGAGTAAAAATCGGCTCTTCTTCCCAGAACCAATTGGTCTTTCAACATGAAACTCACGATGTGATCCTTGTTTATTTCTAAAGCAACAAAGTCTGAGACATCCCAATAATACGTTGCGTTCTTATTCAGAATGTCTGAGCGGGAATCCAGAAGCTCCGTCGCCACAGGCGCATTTTGCCAGGTTAATGTGGTTTCGCTCCAAGCGTCCGAGGTGGACGCAAATACATCCACATGGGCGGGTAGCGAGGCCGCAAGTTTGTTGCGCAAAACGAGAATAACTTCAGGCCTAGTTGGCGTTACCGATTGAAGGTCGAATTGTAGATAGGAACGATAAGAAAGAGATGCCGATCCTGACTCTTGCACGATCAGTGTGGAATCGCCGTAAAAATTTCTGGAAGCGTAAAGCCCGCCTTTTACATAACCGTCCTGTATGGCAGGCAGATCACGGATCTGATCCCCCGCTGGATAAAACGTCGCCAGGACTCCTTTATCGCTGTCCATGACCAGCCGGGCGATGGCGTTCGTGCTACTCAAATCTCCGAGCCAGTCACAAAACGACCAATTTGAATTAGGAATTGCGGTCAATTTGACTTCGGTGCCCGCCACAAAGGTCGTTCCTGAAGGTTCGGTCTGAACTTGGCCTTCACCCAGGATATCTGTTTTAAGCTCGTATTTGGTTTCCTTCAGCGGCGGAACAAGCGGCATCGTCTTTGACAGCGGGATCTGCTTGTTAAGCATCTTCTTCGCCAAACCCGACAGTTGTAGATACCAATCGCTCGGCAGGTCATAACCATCGGCATCCAATGTCAGCCAATAACCTTCGACCGGGGCCGTAGACCTATATGGACAAGCCTTGAACAATGCGGTGCCTTCATCGACCTCGTCAAACATTGCGCCGTACAGCATGTTTGCTCCGCAATCTATCGCATTGTATGCCTGCCTCCAGAAGAATCGGCCGCCCATTCGAGGTATCTGGTTTTCGGGGCCGTTTTTCATATTATGCCAGGAAAAGCCCGGGAAAATCACCGGCAAGTAGTCTATTCCAGACTTCTTCGCTTCGATCATATCGGGTACCATCTGATTCGCTCTCCAACTATCGGCTGAGGTCTCGTCCGAATAACGCCCGACTGTCCACGGACTGATAATGTCCATTGACCGGTAGACCAACTGCCAGGGCTCGGGTTGCAGACTCCAGTGGGTGTCGCCGGTGCCGCCATTGATACCGCCCATGAATGTCGCCTGGTATTTAGCGGGCGCATCTTTCTTGAACCAGTTGATTAGCGTCGCCGCTTCTGCGGCTGTGCCCGGCCTGCCGTTACAGCCGAAACCCCAGATTGAAACGAGCGGCTTTCCCTTGTGTCGCAGATAGCGAGGACTTTCTGTGATTTTTATAACATCCACCAGATACATCCAGTCGTTCTTTATGTCATCAACAAGCGTAGCCGCTTTGTTATTGGAGATATCGTACATAACGACAAACACACGTCCGTAGCTCTCTGCACCTTTTCGGCAATTCATCAGCACACGGTTGGTTGGGTCGGTCAATCCAATGTGAGGCGTGGTAAAACGTTGCACCCAAACGCCGTCGATATCATTTTCCTTCATCCACTTGAAATGACGTAAAACTGTTTTCTCGATATACGGTGAATACAGCTTCACCGTACTCCCGTCCCTGTAATGCAAGTTGGTATTAAACAGCTCATCGGCCTCAAATTCCCTTAAATCAGGAAATAGATCGACTCGCACATAGGAGGTCGAAGGATCGGTTTTGCTCGAGAACCAATGTACCCATCCCTGATTGGACCCGTCTCCAGCCGCGCGAAACCATCCTTGGTAGCCACACATATATTTGCCGTAAAGAGTTGTGGCATCAACAACGGCATCCTGGGCATTCAGTCGGCTGTCTATCATCCACAGTGAGAGGCACATAAAAACAACCGCTTTCAATTGCAGCCATTGGGCATATTTAGGATTTTTGTTGGACTGTGTGCAGAACATGCATTCATCTCCCTTCGTATAGTTTATAATTTAGTATTGCATATATAAAGCGACCTGGTGTTTCATAGGATTGATCATCTTTCCGTCAGTAGGGCGTCATGCGATACTATTACGCGATAGACGTTTTACAGACTTTCGTTTCACGAGCCGATTGGGCAATATCACCTTCTTTACATGCGCAGGGTGGCGGTGTTCCCTACGGTCTTTCAGAATATTTATGCTTTCGGCACCCATCTGATAAATGGCCTGGTTGACGGTCGTCAACGGAGTGGAATGCGTTTTGAAAACGACAGATCATCAAATTTTGATTCCAATGAAGGCTATACATTCCGCTTTTCAAATAAATGTTGATAATTGTAGCGATCTCTTTCCCCAGCATATCATATACTTTTCATGATACTAATTCCTCCTTTGGCAGCTCGAATCTTATCGTTGTTTCAGGATTAAACGGATTCGGATAGTAATGATGAAGAGCCGCTGCTTAATGGCGCTGCATCCTGCTCATCGAAGGCGGTGCATCCTCGGGCTGGCTGCCCCATAATTTATTCGGACGAGGTCCCATCATCAGCTCTAACGTTGCTCCATTAATTATCTCGGCATGTTCAAACCATGGTTTTTCTAATGGCTTTCCGTTGAGTACGGCTGATTGTATGTATTTATTTTTGGCGGAAACCTCTTTTGCATGGATGATAAACTGTTTGTCGTCACCAAGAGACAACATTACTTTTTTGAAAATCGGACTGCCGATGTTGTATACTGGAAATCCAGGAGTGACAGGATAGAAGCCCATCGCATTAAATACGTACCACGATGACAGCGCACCACCGTCTTCATCACCGCAGATTCCCAATGGATCATCATCAAACCAGACGTCCATCAATTGACGAACACATTTCTGTGTCCTCCATGGGGCGCCTGCGTAATTATAGAGAAAAGGAATATGGAAACTCGGTTCATCGCCCATTGCGAATTGACCGTTCAGCCCCGTTGCATCGGGAAATTGACCAAGAAAATAAAATTTCTCCGTGTTCAATCCTTCGTTGAAGAGTTGATTCAACCGCCTGATGAATTCCTCTCGTCCGCCCATCAAGTGGATCAGACCCTGAATGTCATGTTGAACGCTCCAGGTATAGGTCCAGGAATTACACTCTGCAAAATAGGCGCGTCCGCCCTGACCACCAGAGAGTTTAGGATCGAACGGTTCAATCCATTCGCCAGCGGCATTTTTAGGAGACATAAATCCGGTTTTCGCGTTATACACGTTTATATAATTCTTCGCTAACTTGCTAAAATATTCAAAATCTTCATTCTTGCCAAGTGCTTTGGCCAACTCCGCTAAGCACCAGGCGTCATAACTCAACTCGAGCGTCACGGCAACTGATTGCCGCTTCTCCCAATGATGCACTTCCTTGACCCACTCGGTCTGTCCTGGAGCAATGGCCGGGAAAAAACCTTTTGCAAAGTACACACTGTCTAATTCTGTCAACGGACCATTTGCCCAGGGCAACATGGTTGCCTGTGTCAGTGTCTTTTTCAAGCCTTCGTAGGCTTTTTCGACATCATAATCACGCAATCCCTTTGCATAGGCATCGGCAATGAGGGCTGCCGCGTGATGACCAATCATGCAGGCATGGTCGCCACGCACCAGGGGGAATGCAGGCATCCAGCCATTCTGTTCGTACATTCGGATATAGGAACGAATCATATCCGATTTTTGAACAGGGTCGAGCAATAATTGAAGCGAGTGCAGTGAGCGATATGTATCCCATAGCCAATCATCTACATGGAACGGATGTCCGTTATCATCATGCACTTTTTTGTCAAAGGCGCTGAAATATTTCCCATCTTCTGATATGTTGACCATCCGTTCATGGGATCGATAGAGTGCAGTATAAAATATTCGTCTTTGTTTTTCTGATCCCCCTTCCACTTTGATCTTGCCGAGGGTCGCGTTCCAGATGCTGCGCGCATCATTCTTCACATCTTCGAATTCCCAGCCCGGAATCTCATTTTTCAGATTCTGTTTGGCCTGATCCAAACCGATATAGGAGATACCGAATTTGACTTCAATGGTCTGGGC
>JALOPY010000326.1 GCA_025453735.1 bacterium
GAAGAGTAGAAAACAGGCTTCAATGTAAACTTATACCGAAGCGCCAGGTGCTTAAATTTTCCGACTGTTTATAATTAGTGAGTGCTTGATGGTAACCCTTCCTGCTTTACGCCCTGTTACGTTGCTCTGCTAATGATGATAAATCATATTCAGTTAGATTCAATTCTCTGGATCCAGTCGATCAGATTTCCAATGATTTCAGGCTTTGGAAATCTGGCACCAGAATAGCAGTATATACTGACCACGAATTGGTTTTCCGAGCGAATTGTTTGGAGTGCGGTGCCTTTATGCACCGCTGGCATTGCTTAAAGGCATTGCACTTCTATTCAATGACAATCCGAAAACCAAATACATAACCTGGCAGCTTGGTTGTCAAAAAATTGGAACCTGAATAGTTATTAATATTTTATCATATCATTTTTATTTTAGATGCTAACTCAAATAATATTAGCAACTGCAAAATTTTAAACCTGATTAAGCTTATTAAAATATGAGCTATATCACAGTGCCTTAGATGAGAATCAGTATATTAGAATTGGAAAACAAAATAAGAGCAGATCGGTTGATTGAACTGGGTTAATACTTTTAAAATTATAAAGATAACTTTTATTAAAAAATGTTCATAACCGTTGACTCTAATTTTTAAAATGCTATATTATAGTCTGTTTTATTCACATTTTTGGGGTCTATCTCTCAAACGAATATTGGAGCCTGAGTTGTTACGATTTGAATTGATGTCGCGAAGTGCATGAGTAATTATCAATCATCAATCGAACAGCTTAATTTTCAATATCGAATTTTATAATTCTTAACGAACCAGTGAAAATATCACCATAACAAGCTCACCTTGAGGAATTTGTTTTTTTTCGATAATTTAAACACAAGTCAAGGTCTAATTTGATCAGAACCTCGTTTGTCGCATTGTCATTCGCCGCGACATCCGAATTTTGTGAAATGTTTTCTTATGCCCCGGTTGGTCTCCTTTACATGTGACTGACAGGGCGGAGCTATGTCTAAGGGACGTGAATTATATAATTTTCTCAATTAAGAATGAGCTTTGCGTATAGAAAGGCAAAATGGCTTTTGCAAATGTGGAACTTAATTAATTCACAGTTCTAAACGGATGAGGTAAAAAAATATAAATACAATGACTGAACGAACTAAATCAATTTTTGGAGAATTAAATGTCATACCGCACTGGTATGCAGTTTCCACCCGGGCTCGCCATGAAAAAAAAGTATTTGAGAATCTGGTGAAAAAAGGAGTTGTTACTTATTTGCCATTGCAAACATTTTACCGCCGCTGGAGTGATCGTCATAAAAAAGTTCATGAGCCACTATTTAGCTGCTACTTGTTTGCAAAAATAAACTTGAATGAGCGATTGAAAGTATTACAAACTGACGGGGTGGTGCGATTGGTTTCGTTCAATGGAATTCCGGCGACAATACCCGATTCACAGATCGATGCGATTAGAACCGTTTTGGAGAATAAGCGTACTATTGAAAAAGCAGATTACCTGACCCCTGGGCAAAAAATCGAAGTGATTTATGGTCCATTGAAAGGGATTAGGGGGATTCTCGCGCAAATCAAGAATCAGCAACGATTGGTTATCCGGTTAGATAGTATCATGCAAGCCATATCGGTTGATATCGATTTTCGGGATATCAAGCTGCTTGAGGAAAACAAAGTCATGTGAACCTGATCAAAGTAATTCCCCTACAATGAGAAGCGGATGAAGCGGAGTTTAAACGGAGTTTTATAACCGAATGAGAATCTCTCTCGAAAAAATTCCGTGATACCCGGTGCTCGCCTGTGCTCGAAGAGCAAAGAGTATCTGTTTCCTCCCCTGTGCCCGCAGGGTAGGTGCTCCTTGTAAGTTTTTATCATTGTAATATTAACACAAACCTTGAAATTCCGATACAATTAATTAGGCGAAAACGGTCTATGTTTGAAATATTTAACAACAAAAAAATTCTGATAACTGGCGGGGCAGGTTTTATTGGGAGCAACCTGGCCCATTGCCTGGTAAAGCATGGCGCTAAAGTGACAATTGTCGATTCGATGATTCCTGACTATGGCGGAAATCTTCAGAACCTCGTTGAAATTCGAGACAAAATAACCATCAATTTTTCTGATGTTCGGGACCGCTATAGCATGGAATATTTAATCGGGGGACAGGATTATCTGTTCAACCTGGCAGGCCAGGTCAGTCATATCGACAGCATGATCGATCCATTTGCTGACCTGGAAATTAATGCAAAAAGCCAGCTATCAATTTTAGAAGCTTGTCGGCTTTTCAATCCGGCAATCCGCATTGTTTTTGCCAGTACGCGACAAATTTACGGACGTCCCCAATACCTGCCAGTTAATGAAAGCCACCCCCTGGACCCGCCTGATGTGAATGGGATAAACAAGCTCGCAGGTGAGCGATACCATACGCTCTATTCTAAAGTCTATGGTTTGCACTGTGCGGTTTTACGATTGACCAATGTGTACGGACCCAGGCAGTTGGTCAGGCATAATCGGCAGGGATTTATTGGGTGGTTTGTTCGCCAGGTCGTTCGAGGTGAAAAAATTAGAATTTTCGGTACAGGGAATCAGCGCCGGGACCTGGTTTATGTGGATGATGTCGTCGAAGCATTGCTTCTGGCGGGTATGTCGGATGACGCAAATGGAAAGATTTACAATCTTGGCGGCTCCGAACCGATCTCTTTAAAGGAATTGGTTGAACTGATGATTAAAATTAACGCCAGTGGCGAATTTGAGTTGGTGCCATTTCCTGAAGAACGCAAAAAAATTGACATCGGAGATTTTTATTCAAGCTTTGACAAAATAAAAAATGAGTTGGGCTGGTCCCCGACCATTTCGTTAAAAGAAGGATTAAATCGTACCTTTGAATATTATCAAAAAGTTGGACAATATTATTGGGAATGATCGAAATGATTTTATGGTAAGATTCTGAAATAATCAGGATTTTTGAACAATTTTTGCACCGAAGTTTTGCATCAAGGTTTTAATATACTATTTAAAACCTGATTCACATCAAAGATTACAAGACAGCACGATTCATCAACAACATCTGGACTTACAACGTGGGGCTGCATCGTATGTTAAGAAGACATCTTCGCTTGACACCGGGAGTTATTCTGTTTTTCGATTTAATCACCACAGCATGTTCTTTCTTTTTGACCTTCCCCTTGCGATCGCTATTGATCAAAATCTATCCATTTGGAGGGAAATTAGCGGTCGCTGAATACCTGCCATTACTTTTTCCCATTCTCGTCGTCTGGACCATTCTGTTTCAATTCCAAAAAAGCACAGTCAATTTGCGCTATACCTCATTCCGCAACGAAATCAAGCGCACCTTGAAAACCGTGATCTGGGGACAAATTCTGCTTTTCATGGTGCTCTATAGCTTTCGTATTCAGGAAGTTTCCAGAACCTTTATCTGGATTTTTGGATTTATTAATTTTTTCACCTTGCTCATTCAAAGATATATTCTGTTTGAGATTTTGGAATATTTCAGAAAAATTGGATTAAATCGACGCAAGGCACTGATCATTAGTGATGGAGATCGATCCACACAACTGGTGAAATATGTCCAGAAGTACAGCGACTGGGGGCTCGATGTTGTGGGTTTCCTCGATGCCAATGGACATGAGGTTGGCAGCGATTTCTGTGGCGCAAAAATTCTGGGACGATTGGAAAGATTGCCGGAAGTTCTGCATAATCACTTCGTCGAAGAAGTCATCTTTGCGCTTCCGCTCGGCAAGCTCGAAGAAGCGAAAGACCTGTTGTCTCTATGTGAAACCGAAGGCGTCCAAACTCGAATCATCTCGGATTTTTATAGCGGATTGGTGGCGCACACCGAAGTCGAAACCGTCCATGGATTGCCGATTATCACCTATTCGACGACGCCCAGAGAAGAATGGGGTTTGTTTTTTAAAAGGATTATCGATATCATTCTCTCTGGCATCGGACTGGTAATATTATCTCCATTTTTTCTGATGATCTCGTTGGCAATTAAATTGACCTCACCGGGACCAATTTTCTATCGGTGGCATGTCGTCGGGTTGAACAAGAAAAAGTTCATCGGCTATAAATTCCGCACCATGGTTGCCAACGCCGATAGATTAAAAGAGGAATTGATGCAGCATAACGAAATGAACGGTGCGGCTTTCAAAATGAAAAACGATCCGAGAATCACCGGGGTAGGCAGATTCCTGAGAAAATACAGTCTCGACGAATTGCCCCAGTTATTCAGCGTCTTTAAGGGTGATATGAGCCTCGTCGGTCCCCGCCCGCCGTTAGTGACCGAGGTAGTGGAATTCAAAAACTGGCACCGCAGAAAACTATCTGTTAAACCCGGCATCACCTGTCCCTGGCAATGCAGCGGCAGAAACCACATTAAAAATTTTGATGAATGGGTGAAAATGGATCTGGAATATATTGATAAGTGGTCATTGTGGCTCGACTTAAATTTATTGTCATTTTTCGCGTTACATATTCCTTCTTCACAAGAAAAAAGCGATCGAGACTTTAATATCGGTCCGCATAATAATCAAAATTGGGCTGTTAATCCAACAAAGTTTAATGCTTTCAACCACCTATCACTTTTAAAATTATTAATAATTTCATGCATTCCATTACACTAAAAAACCAGGCAAACAAGAAGTTG
>JALOPY010000327.1 GCA_025453735.1 bacterium
TCGGCTTAATTTTTTAGTGTAATAATTTATCAACATACTGATTCCATCGCTCCAGGCGATGGAATCAGTATGAAATTTTAATCCGTAACACGTATGATCATTCGCTAAAATCCAACGTGGACAAGCCAGAGCAAAAAAAGCTCAGAGCGCTAATTTCCCAAATTGGATAAATTTTACTAATTATTATTTCGCGCATTTGGAATAATTAGCTGAATTAGCGATCAAAATATATTTGCAAATTGTATAACAATTTTTCTTGTTAGCAATTCAAAAAACTAATGACCTTCTAAATGAACGCCAATCACAACATCACATCCAGCGAGCCATAGACGACAAACGATCCTGCTGGAATCACCGAAAACGGACCCAATCCTCGTGTTAAAAACTCGCTCCCGGTTAGATTGTCAAAATTAATTCTCAAACGATAATTTCGAAATTTATATGCAGCCATTGCATTGTAAGTCAAATAGTTAGTCGCACGAAATGTATTTTCAAGATTGACGTATTGGTTCCCCACGAAACGCATGCCCATTCCGCAGGTCAAGTCATTTTGAAATACTTTGGTAATCCATAAATTGGCAATTTGTGCCGGAACAAAAGTTGGCACTTTGCCCGAGAATTCAGCAACAGTCAATTTGCCATCTTTGTCGGCTGTCAATGCCCGATATTTTATTAGCTCGGCGTCAATTGAAGAATAGCTCAGGAATAGATATAAGTTAGTGATTGGCTGAGCTATAATATCGAGCTCAAGTCCTAATGAAAGCTGGCTGCCTGAGGAAATATATTTATCGCCTTGCAACGGACCGGTAAGTGGGATGCTCAAATTCTCTTTTTTCAGGCGAAAAATCGCACCCGACGCTCGCACCCGATCATTGAGTGTGGCATATTTATAGCCGATCTCGAATTGGCTGCTTTTTTCCGGCTCGTCCATAACCCTCACTCCCGATGCAAAGGACTGCCCTGCGTTGATGTAGAACCAGAGGCTTTCCGAATCCTTGATGACCAGCCCAAGCATGGGACTGAATTTTAGATATGTTTTGGAGAACGGAATGGGCGTGCTGCTCAATGATCGTCCGACAAAATCAAATGGCGCATTCCGCCGATCCGTATGAAAATCGATATAGTCCAGCCTGCCGCCACAAAACAATTGCAGCTTATCTGAAAATGAAATGAAATCCACAACATAAGGAGCGAGGATGAAATTTCTGGCATGAGTTTTAATTCGTGTGTGAAATGTGGTGAGCTGGTCAAAATCACGGATCGGATCGTACGGATCCAACAGATAAATCGTACTGAGCAAAGTTGTCCATTCAACGGACTTATTTGTGAACAGGGCGGATTCCAATCCGAAGAGCAATTTATGCATAATTTTATTTTTAGAAAATGAAAAGCAAAATTCAAGCTGGTTGCCAATATTTGGCTGGCTTTCAGCAAATGAATAGATATGTCTGCCGAAAATCCAGTTTCCAATCATATCCCGATATGGGATATGGGCGAGGGTAAAACGTGAATTGCCATTCAAATAAGTTGCGTAAAATTTATTCCGCAATTGAGCCGACCTCGAGATATCTCTGGTATAGTCCAATCTCAGGCGAAGCCTGTCGTAAACCAGCTCATCAAAAGGAGTCTGATAGGAAGTTTTGCGCGACACATTTGGCAGTTGCCAGGTCTGTTTGGGCATATACAGGGGGATCCCCATATCCGGTTTGATGTCGCTGCGAATGTATTCTACATTGAGCGTGATTGCTCCATATTTTTTTAGATTCCACGTCACGGTTGGATTGAAAGCATAATTTTTATTCCGGGTATGGGATCGGAACTTTCCTGTATTTTGCCATAATCCATTAATGCGGCACGAATAGATCGAATCCGGCTGAACAAACTCGACATCGATGGTTTCCCGATAGGATTGAAATCTGCTGTGTGACAGGGAGACCTCGGCAAATGATCGAAACAGCGGCGCTTTTCGCACCAGGTTGATCGCGCCAGAAAGAGTATTCCCGCCATAGAGAAAAGCTGCAGGACCTTTCAACACTTCGACCTGGTCAACGTTATACAAATCATAGAAACCGAATCCATAGAACTTGAACAAACTTTCATTGGGATCCCTGGCGCCGTCGGTGAGAATCAAACCGGCAGAGCTCGATTCAAAGCCACGGATGAAAAAATAATCCTGGGTTCCCAGGCTGCTCTGGATGTTGACGCCGCTGATATTTTCGAGTGCGTCGCTCAACACTGTAGCGTTCTGATCCTTGAGAGTTTGCTGCGTCACAATGCCAATGCTGGCTGGAGTTTCCTGCAGAGTCATCGGTATTTTGGCAGCAATTTCACTGAATTTTATCATGCGTGCATACCGATCGGCAACAACGGTAACGCCTTTCAGGTTATAGATTTTGGTGGTATCCTCGCGCTGTGAATGTGCCGGATGTGATATTATCAAGAGGACAAATATGGAAAGAAATATTTTTTGTAAACAGCTCATCTCCATGCCTCTATTTATTTAAATTCTAAAAGATTGAGGTTTACAGATTCCATCGCTCCAAGCGATGGAATCTGTAAAAATTCATTTGATAAATTGACACAGTCAATTTACTCCCCAAAAAAATCATTAGCCTTACAGATAGCTCAAAAAATCCAGCACGATGCTGTTAAACTGTCTCGGCTTCTCGATATTGATATGATGTCCCGCATCAGCAATACTCATTTTAATCGCCACGCCGATTTTATTTTCAAGCAAATCAGCCGCGCTCAAAATATCAGGGACATCCTTTTCGCCCACGATGATCAGCGTCGAAGCTTTGATTTTAGAAAGCCGTTCCGCCGCGGGAGGCGAAGACCAGATCATGCTATCCTGCGGCAACATCCATGACGGCAAATTATCGCTGATCATTTTTTGAATTTTCTTCCGGGATTTCAACGGAATCGTTTTGAACACTGGATGATCGAGCCACCGCGCAATAGCCTCTTTCGAATTATTATTTCTGGCAAGCTCATAAATTGCCAGCGTCTCGCGTGTCAATTCGTCATCCAACGTTCGCAAGCCGACCGGGACTGCTGAGACCAAAATCAGCGATGATACTTTTCCCGGGTAGTCCAGGGCAAAATCAATCGCAATCGTCCCGCCCAATGACAAACCAATAATGTGAGCCTGTTCGATTCCTAAAAATTTCAATAAGCCTTGCAGATCTTTTACATGAGAATACTTGCCTTTTGGCAACGCCGATTTTCCATAGCCGCGAATATCATATCGGATGACGTTGTAACCCGGGCTAAACGCCTTGAATTGTCCATCCCACATCCGACTATCCAATAATCCCCCATGAATCAGAACGAGCGGTTGCCCCTCCCCCATCATTTCATAATACAAACTGGTTCGATTCACCTCCGCCATGCCTGTTTTTTCTGGCATCTTCACCACCTCCTCAATTTTTTTTGAAAAAGTGAAACGTCAAATGTGAGACGTGAGACGGAGTCTTATCGTCTCACGTCTGCCGTCTCACGTTTCACGATTACTTCAACCATTGATCCAGCCATCCGATCACCGTATCGTGCCAGAGTATCGAATTATGCGGCTTGAGCACCCAGTGATTTTCATCCGGAAAATAAAGAAATTTGCTGGGAACGCCCAGTCGTTGCGCGGCAGTGAACGTCGAGATTCCCTGCGTGACCACGACGCGATAATCCAGCTCGCCATGAATCACCAGAATTGGCGTCTTCCAATTTTTCACAAAGTTGACCGGATTATGTTTTTCATACCCTTCGGGATTGGTCCAGGGCGTTCCTTCGTGATCCCATTCCGGGAACCACAATTCTTCGGTATCGAAATAAGCCATACGTTCATCAAGATTCCCATCGTGAGAAACGAGACAACGGAACCGCTCGCCCCAATTTCCTGCAATCCAATTGATCATATAACCACCAAACGATGCGCCGAGCGCACCCACACGATCGCCATCCATCCAGGGATATTTTTCCAGCGCAGCTGCCAATCCAGCTTGCAAATCGACCAAGGGCTTGCCGCCCCAATCGCCGCGGATCGCATCCGTGAACGCCTGTCCATAGCCTGTCGAGCCGTGAAAATCCACCATTACGGCCGCGTACCCGGCGCCAGCATACGCCTGGGGATTCCAGCGATAATGAAAATGATTGCCAAACGATCCCTGGGGTCCGCCATGAATGAGAAATGCGATGGGATATTTTTTTGCAGGGTTGAAATCGACCGGCTTCACGACGTAACAATAGACTGTTTCATTGTTCCAGCCTTTGAATGAGAATTGTTCGTAATCTCCCATGCGAGTTGAAGCCACTTTTTCAACATTGATTTGCGTAATGGCACGTGGGTCACTGCCATCTGGATTGACGGAAAACAGCTCCACCGGAGATTTTAAATTGTCCATGGCGTAAACAATTCGTTTGCCAGCCAAGCCTGGCGAGCCAATGGTTCCGTCTTTCACAACGATTTTTTGACATCGCCTGTTTTTACATCGATAGCGAATAGCGACGTCTGCCCGATATTTTCTGCGGTGGCAAAAATCTTTTTGCCATCAGCCGACCAGCAGAACGACGAGGGCGAGCGATCCCAATTTTCGGTGAGAATTCGTTTCGTGCCATCCGTCCAATTATGCAGAACGATTCGGTAGCGATCCGCTTCGTAGCGGGGCTTTGCCATGGCCAGGTACGCCAGGATTTTGCCATCAGGAGAAAACGCAGGCTGGGTATCCCAGGCTTCATTTTGTTCAGTCAAACATTTCGGCGGCTGCGACGCGTCCAGCGGGGCATAGTAGAGATCGAAATCGGTGGACCACGCTTCTTCCCTGCCGACATCCCGAGCGGTAAAAATTATGCCTTTGCCATCCGGCGTGAACGTGATTTCCTCTGGTCCGCCAAATGGCTTGGACGGCGCATCCGCATCCATTCCTGGCATTACATCCATTGGCTCACCGCTATTGATGGGCATGACGAATAAATGAGATCTGCGTCCATCCAGCCAGGTGTCCCAGTGGCGCATGAACAGGCGATCATAAATTTTACCAGTCGCTTTTGAATTGGCAATGTCATCCAATTTTTCTTTTGTTTTCTGAACTGACTTCAGATCGACAAACACGTCC
>JALOPY010000328.1 GCA_025453735.1 bacterium
CTAAAAAAAATAATTACTAATTGAATATAACCTCTTATTAAACAGAAATCAAATTGCTCAGGCTTGATAACAATATTAAGAGATAGAAGGTTATGTTATTGAGATTTGTAATTTAGAAGTGAAGTTATGAAGAATTCAATTGAATGTTTCAAACGATGAAAATGTCAATTTCGACATTGGTAAAAAGCTTAAAAAACTAATAGGTTATAAATAGCTGAGCAATTTATATAATACTCATTTTTCAGATACCACAAACAAGTTATCGCCGACATTTGTAAGGAACGGATATAGACGATAACTTTTTTATTTTTAAACAAGTTAATAATATTCAAAGATCACAAATAAGTTTCATTAATAAATCCAACTCGAGATAGCTTTTGGCTTCATATTTGTAACAGCCAATATTAGATAATTAAGATGAGCTTGATTTATCTTATTTTTTATAGGGGGTATTCATGACAAGATACGACTAGTTAGTTTACAAGTAATTATGATTATGGATTTGTTAGGAGGATGCAGGGATGAGTCTATATAAAAAACATCCGAAGTTATTGAAAACAACCCTTTTCATAACATTAATTTTAGTGATTTTTATTTCGACTGTTAGCTTTTCCCACAAATTTTATTCGGCTGAAGAAACCAATTCCCAGATCGGCTACATCACAAAGGAATTTGCAACTGTACAAGGCGTAATGAAATTAGATAGCAAACGTCAGTATGCTATTCAAAAAGTTTTTAACATTATGAATAAGTACAACCGAAACATGCCGGAGTCGGAAAAGCTCGAAATCGCAGATGAGATCTATAAAATGAGTATGCGATATTCCAACCTCAATGTTGATCTCATCTGCGCGACGATCACCCATGAAAGCGCTCTCTCCTGGAGAAAAGATGTTGTATCTCCTGTTGGAGCTTTGGGACTTATGCAGATTATGCCGCAAACTGGAGAAAATTTAGCAAAAGAAGAAGGAATTGAATGGACGACCCCTGAAACGGTACTCTTTAATCCAGTTTATAATATCAGATTAGGCTGTCGTTACCTGTCCAATTTAATTCACATGTATGAAATTGATGGTGGTTTAGCCGCATATAATGGGGGCGAAAAAAGAGCAGCCCTCTGGTTAAAAAATCGAACTGATAAAACCGATTGGACGTTGCTGTGGGAAGAGACCAGAACTTATGTGCCGGCAGTCTTAAAGTTATATGAAAAATTTCAACAACAAACCAAAATTTTATAATTGACAGAATAACCAAAATAAATCGAAATTAACAAAACGATTACTGGATGAATACCAGTAATCGTTTTATCCTTTTTATAGATCAGGCAGCTATGAGTGAAGTGAAACGAAATAAAACGGATAATTGTTTTTATCAGGAATTAATAAACCGTTTTTTTCATTCTCATAGCTATTTTTTTGTCTGCATGAGATACTATTTAGAAAACAATTCACTAATCAAAGCTGATGATATAACCCACCAGATTCTGACCAATGTTATAAGATATTTGACTGAATCAAATGATGCTGTGTCAGAGCTAAGAGAAATTAGTAAAATTAGGGGATTTGAAAATATATACATTGCTTTGGAAGCTCAACTTGCACAAATAAATTTCAGATCGTTGCAGCAAACTCAAATGAAAAAGGCAATACAGAATCTCGCGCTGTTTCTATTGAATAACCTGGCATATTTATTATCAGAGGATGAGAATCGTCGTTCCGACCTCGGCTCTTATCTGCAATTAAAAATATCACTAAAGCAGTTATTAAAAGATTCAAATGGGATATTTTTACCTCAGTATCAGGAGATAAATCGTACAAAGCAGGTGACTGATGCGAAACTCATGAATTTGAATTATGCTGCTTCCGACTTGCCGGGAAAGGATTTGTTAACTAAAGATTGCAGCGATCATAACGATTCCATAAAATTGAAAAACTTCAGCGATGAAGCCTATGCTCTGCTAAAGCCTTTGACTGGTTTTGGACAGCAAAAGCAAGAGTCAATTGCCCAATCAGCATTTATGGAACAGGCGCATACCTGTTTTTATAAGCTACTTGGACTGGCAATGTACACTGGAAACCTGTTTTTATAAGCTACTTGGACTGGCAATGTACACTGGAACTCGCGAAGTTGAACAAATTGCAGAACGAGTGATAGCGTTATTAGAGGCAATTAGAGACAATCAGTTGCAGATCAGTGAATATATCGTTGAATTAGTCTATCGCGCGAAAACGGCAGTTCAAAATAAAACATACCATCTTCAAAATAACAAAATCCTCCATGATCTTCTTGATGATTATGATCAGTATCTTGCTTCACTAAACGGTCAAATTTTAAATCACACTCCCAAATTCGCTCAGGAAAATTTGTCGAAGGAAACAGAAAGCCAGGATGCCTCACCAGAACAACTTGAATCCACTCAGGATGTTATTGGTTCTTTTCAAACCGAATCTTTCGATCAAAATCAGAGCGATAAGGAAGCAGAAATTGCAGTGAATCATGGCGATCTAATTGTTGAAAACGATGATAATGATTCACAAATAAAATTACATGATGCAGATGAAAACTCCAACTCTGGGCTGATTCACGAAATTAAATCAACGAAATCCAGTCCTTTGAATGGAGTTTCAAAAGCAATTGCGGATATCCCAACGCTAAAACCAGCTTCAATGATGCCGGATTCACGACGAATATCAAATAATGGAAAGGATGATAATTATCTTTACAGCGCCATCTTCTCGGAAGAAGCGGAAGGTTATTATAAGATGATATTAAACGCGATTATCAAACTCAAGGGCGAGGGGAATGCACAATCCTGTCTCGAAGACATCGAATTGGCAAGTTATTCAATAAAAGTATTAGCTCGAAAATTTGGCATGGAGAAAATTTCGGCATTGCCTGAAATCATTGAATTCATTAGTTATCAGGCGAATAAACGCCTCGTAAAACTGCCGATCGCGATTGTGCAAAGCATTGAGGATGGAATTGCTTTATTAGCAATTTTTGATCATCATCATCCTGATCATAAGATAAGATTTAGTTCGATAGCTGCATCACTTAAACAATATTACGCAAAAACGTTTCAAACCAGGGACATCATTTCTGTCGTACCCTGATTGGTTTCAAACGAACACCAAATAAATGCAATCATCTTTTTGAGATGTTCTCGATTCACAGAGATTTTACAAAAATTTCTCCAATGAACAACAATCCAGAAAATAAGGATAACTCTCGATTTTTCAATAATTGTTTTGCTTGGAGTGAAGTGATCGCGGTACCAGGGAAAAAATAAGTTTTCTCATTTTGCCAGGATTGATTGTAATATACTGACAATGAGGATGGAAGTACTTGTAAAAATTGAAATGGCATGATATTAAAAATCTTAATGAGGAAAAAATATGTCGAAAAAGGATTCTAATCTACAAATCAAAGATGAAGAACTCCAAAGCATATTAAGTGCTCATCGAACATTAATACGGGTTGTGGGTGCTGGTGGAGCAGGGAACAATACAATTTCTCATCTGAAAGAAGTCGGGATAAATGGTGTGGAAACCATCGCTGTTAATACGGATGCGCAGGATTTGTTATTCTGTAATTCTGACAACAAAATTCTTATTGGCAGAAACGTATCACATGGACTGGGCTCAGGCAGCGACCCCCAGGTTGGAGAAGAAGCTGCGCGTGAAAATGAGGAAGATATCCGCAGCAGTTTAGAGGGCAGTGACCTGGTTTTTGTAACGTGTGGGCTTGGAGGCGGCACCGGAACAGGCGCTGCGCCAATTATTGCAGAGATAGCAAAAAGTTTGAATGCCCTCACCATTGCCGTGATCACCTTGCCATTTTCAGAAGAAGGGGTGTTGCGACGCGACAATGCTTTAAAAGGACTTGAAAAGCTAAGGGAAAATTCTGATACCGTGATAGTTGTTCAGAATAATCGATTGTTGGATTTAGTACCGAACTTGCCTTTGAATGCCGCTTTTAAAGTCGCGGATGAAATTTTAGTGAACGCGGTGAAAGGAATTACGGAGTTAGTAACTGAAAAAGGATTGATCAATTTGGATTTTGCTGATGTCCGCTCAATTATGAAAGATGGCGACACGGCAATGATAGGAATTGGTGAAAGTGACGCCGAAGAAAATAAAGCCATCGACGCGGTTGAAAAAGCGGTGGAAAATCCATTGCTCGACGTCGATATTACCGGTGCGAGAAGCGCTTTGATAAATATCACTGGCGATGAAACCATGTCGATTAGTGAGGCGCGCAGCATTATGGTTGCTATTGCAGATAAGCTGGATTCCAATGCCAAGATAATCTGGGGCGCAAGAATTGATAATGAGATGAAGGGCAAGCTGCGGATACTTCTCATTGCGACTGGAACTAAACCCAGTGGCTTCCAAAAAGAAGAAATAGCGATCCCCAAAAAAGTTGAGCAGGCTCCTGCAGAAAAATTTGATCCCAATCCATTTTTTGATATCAAAGAAGCTGAAAATTTATCGCCAAAAATAGAACAAAAATTTACAGCAGAACCTATCATTATTGAAGAAACTCGCCCTCAGAAGATATTTGACCAGATTTTTGCCGAAGAAATAAAGGGCGATATGGATATATTGAAAGAGTCGCTGCAAAATTTTCGTATCGATAATGTCAATGAAAAGCTATTTCGCAATATCAAAAATTCCTGTATTGCGCTGCAAAATTCGGCTCAATTATTTTCAAATGAAAAAATGGAAGAGTTCATGATTTTTATCGGTGAGTTGTTTGAAGAAATATTATCGAAAAAAATGAAAATCAATAATAGCTTTGTCCCATATTTTAAAAGTGTGCCAAAGGTTTTAGATGGGCTAATTGCCAACGATGATAGCGCAACCATCGAAGCTCAAAGGATAATTGAAAAACTGACCTTGCTCATCGATCAACTGGATAACCGGTCAAATACAAAAAAAACCAAACCAGAAAATGTTTTCAAACCAGATTCCCCCAATATTATCCGGGATGAATTGAAAATCGAGCAGGGCGAATTGAAAACGAAACTTCGCATGGATTTGAACTGAGCATGATAGTTCCGCTAATGTCAATATCGATGTGACAATTACTTCGAGGCAGAATTGCTGGGTTTTTGAAAGCGTAATCAATCAAGATTACGCTTTTTTTTAAAAACACTGAAAAAAACGTTGGATATTTGCAGCCGCCGAATCGACCTGGGCGGGAAAGTATATTATGCCAAAAAATAATGTCAAGATAATTTGAGTCAAAATAATTTTTAATACGTTAATCTTCTGATCATTTTATCTCTATTTATTTTGTCAAAACAAGAGGCTGAATTGTTACAAAAATCAATAACCCAATACGCTACTTCTCCCTCCGCGCTTTTCGTACTTCAGGTCGCGCAACTGGGGTGACTTGACATTGATTCGCAAATAGTAAGAATTGCCGCCGATCCCCGAAGGCCGCCAGATCAAGCGCGCCTCCCAGCAGTGCAAGTCTCGATAGATTGTAAAAGACTGATTGACAATTCGTTTCAATTCAATATCATAATGTGCAGTATAATTAACTTTCCAGTTTTTTGTCAGTTGAACTTCCATGCCGCCGATGTCGAGGTAATAATTTTTGGTCGGATTTCTCGGATCATATTTTGTCAACGAGAAGCTAAAGGATAACGACATGCGCCAGGGGATATCCAACCCGGAAAAACGATCATTCACTTCAAAGCGATTGCCGCCCGGCTCGTAAAGTCGATCGTAAAATTCCTGTTCCGAGACCGGCTCGCCTGTTGCTTCATCGATCAAAACCTGCTGTCCGGTTTCAGATTTTTTATCCGCTTGTTCTCCTTTTTTGCTTCCCTGCAAACTGAGAGATGCCCCAATATTGAAGCGATTTAATCTCAGAATACTGCCAGTTTTCCAGCTATTCTTATCCATGAGCAGAAGTTGATTTACTGCCCGCCCGGTTTCAAAATCAAATTTATAAAAGCTATGATCAGCGCTCATATTGATATTTAAATTTCGAGTTGGCGATGATTGAAAAGATGAGCTGAGATTCGAGAGCTTAAATATTTCAGCTTCAAAATTATAGCCGGAGTTGAAATTCAAATTGAACAAATCAAATTTCTTCTCCTTTTCGCCATCGAGGGTCTTCATCTGGAACAAATTGCCAATGCTAAATGAAATGCTTCTGCGGGCTGAACTCGAAACCCCGTCTAGCAGCCGTTGCGCTACAATTTCTTTTCCGGTTGAATCGTAAAAGGTGTCCACATATCCCCATTTGGGATCGGAAAAATCCGGCTGGTAGCTAAATGAAAGACTTGGCGAAATGATATGGCGAATGGCTTGTATCTTGCCGATGTTCGGCGTGAACATCCCATAAATTTTGGTCGATGAGCTTAAGTTATATGAAAAAATTCGCCGGGCAGCAAAGCCTTGCACCGTGTCGGTCTC
>JALOPY010000329.1 GCA_025453735.1 bacterium
CGACGTATTCAAAATTAAGCCAATCAACACGCCATAAGTGGCGCGCAGCGATGAATATTTCGAGCGACTATAACTTCCGACCAGCGCTAAACAACACATCCAGATGACGGAATAAACCGCCATCACGATGAGATAAAGTCCCAGATAGCGTAGCGTCTGAAACCGGATGTATATTCCTGAGATCACTGAAATATTGATCAACAAGAGATCGATTAAGCCCGGCAATATACTACTAAAAAAACGAGCTAAAAAAGTGAGGCTGGCGCGCAGCGTAATTCCGACCATGAGCAGCCATTGTGGAACATGCAGGTATCGATTGTGATAGTGCTTTTCCACAAATAGTTTCATGGCCCGATAAAACTGGATGATTAAATCTTTGTCGCTTTTTTTTGAGCTCTCACCTTTAAAGTGAATAATTTTAGTATCAGGCAGGTAATAAATTTTCCAGCCTGCTTCGCGAGTTCTGAAGCACCAATCCAGGTCTTCGCCGTACATGAAAAATGACTCATCGAGGTGCCCGACTTTGTCAATAACCGCTCGTCCGAAAAACATGAACGAGCCAGAAATGGCTTCAACCTCGTACGTTTGATCGGGATCGAGATACGTCAGGTTATAGCGACCGAACAGTTTGGTATTTGGAAATAATTTGCTCAATCCAATTATTTTCGTGAACGCCACCCACGGAGTTGGAAAGCTTCTTCTGCAGGCAAGCTGCAAACTGCCGTCCGGGTTCATTATCTTGCAACCCACCATGCCACATTCAGGATGTCGATCAAAGAAATTTAATATGACAGAGAACGTATCTTCCTGAACGATGGTGTCAGGATTGATTAATAAAATAAATTTTCCCGAAGCTAATTTTATGGCTTGATTGTTAGCCGCGGCAAAACCTCTATTTTCTAAATTTGCAATAAGATGTGCTTCTGGAAATTTTCTTTGAATAAATTCAACGCTTCCATCACGCGACGCATTATCGACAACAAATAATTCGTATGCAATATTTCTACAAGATTGCTTTATCGAATTGATTGCTTGTTCTAAGAATTCTTTGACATTAAAACTGACAATGATAATGGATAAATCCATGCGTTCCTGTTATCCGGATCTGCACAATCAACTGAAAAATTGAATTCAAACTTAATAAAATTTTACATAAGAGTCAAGGTAAAATTTATGAGTCGGCTGCGAAGATAGCTCAATCAGATAATTCGATTAGAATTATTTATGATATTTTTCCCCTCTTAAAATTGTGAACGCTCGATAAAGTTGCTCCAGCAAAATTAAACGGCTCATTTCATGGGTGAAGGTCATTTGCGATAAACTAAGCACCTGGTTCACAGAATTTAAGACAGTGGAATCCAATCCCAGCGCGCCGCCGATAATAAATTCAAATTCGCTGGTTCCTTCATTCATTTTTTTCTGAAGCCACGCTGCTAAACCCTCGGAGCTCATCGGCTTGCCGGTAGTATCCAATGCTACTTTCCAGCTCTTAGGAGCAATTTTTTCAAGTATTCTTTCTGCTTCATTTGCTTTGATTTGGTGATCAGATTTGCCAGTCACGATTTTTTCCTCTTTTACGGTAATCCATTCCACCTGGCAATATCGGGCAAGGCGCTGCTGGAATTCTTTTTCACCGATTTGCAAAAATTTTTCTTTCGTCCTGCCAACAACGATAATTTTGATTTTCATTCTTTTTTGCTTTTATTCTAATGTTCAGAATCGATATTGTGCTGAAAGCTTTCCGGATCAGTTCGAATTAAAATTATAGTTTAACAAAATCACTCTGTGCTGATTTGATATTACTAAAAATCAGGTACTTTGTCAAGAGATTTTTTTGTTCAGGCGGCAGGGATTATACCCTTGCGAAAGTTTTAAACCTTCGCAAGGGTTTCATTCTACTAATAGCCGACATGTCACTCCAGGCGAGGTGGCAATTTAAAAAATTTTTTCATGTATTAATTTGAAATGCAAATATGGAACTTGACGTCAATTAAGCCAGTATTTGAGATGTTATGTCCTGGAATTTTTAATAGAGAAATCCAGGATTATATTTCTGATTTTCGCTTGAATAATGGATAAAGGAGAATCCCATGCTGAAAAAACATTTCATTCTTGCTTTAATTGCTGGCTTAATGCTTGTAGCCATTCTTGCGATCACTTTTTCCTGCTCGAAACAGGATGATAATGAAGTCGAGTTGAACGCAAATTCAAATTTTGAAAAAGTGGCATCAGATCTCAATTTTCCCGAAGGACCTGCCTGGGATGGAAGGGGCACGCTTTATGTTTCGAACTGCTATGGAAATTGGATAACAAAGATCAGCAACGAAGGGCCAGAAATTTTCTTGCACGCTTCGGATAATCCATTTACCTTTCAGAAAACCAATGGATTGACAGTTTTTCGAGATGGCAGCTTGTTCGCATGTGATTTTGGGCGTGGTGCAATTCTCAGAATCAGTCGTGATGGAACTACCCAAATCTACGCTGACGGGTATGAATGCAAGAGATTCAATCGACCGAACGACCTGGCTTTTGATGCCGATGGCAATCTCTACTTTTCCGATCCGAATTCCTATCGGCAAGAAAATCCTGATGGGGCGATCTATCGTGTCGATGCGATAACCAGGCAGGTGACGCGTGCTGCCGATTCCCTGGCTTTTCCCAATGGACTGGCTTTTTCAAGTGACGCCAAATACCTGTACGTTGCGGAATCTGCTTTTCAGCGAATTGTAAGATTTCGCGTGTTGCCAGGGGGCTCGCTGGCAGAAAAACAATTTTTTATCGAATTGCCTGGTGGCGATCCCGATGGAATGAATTTTGACAGGAAGGGAAATTTGTATGTGGCGCATTTCGGAGGAGGCGCAATTTATGTCATCGCTCCAGAAGGAAAAATCATAAAAAAAATAATCGCTCCGGGCAAAAAGCCGAGTAATGTCGAATTTGGCGATTCTGATTTACGGACTCTTTTTGTGACAGAAGTTGAAACCAATGCCGTTTATAAAACCAGAGTAAAAATACCTGGCTCAGCTCTTTTTTCCTCGATGAAATAATATCCTGGCTAAATCGCTTCACAATAAAAAAGCCTCAACAGCGCAGTCTGTTGAGGCTCAGCTCGAAGCGCAAGATTCCTATTTGATTGTATTGGAATTTCAAAGTTTGTGTTAAAATTGTTATGGCAAAAATTTACAAGGAGCAACAGAGGCAACAGAGATTCACGGAGAAATTTTCAGGATATTATTTGGCGGTTCTAAAACTGCGTGTAAACTCCGCTTGCTCCGTTTCTCATTGTAAGGGAATTACTCATTAGCAGATTAATCAAAAACCGGAATTTTTTCTCCCGGAATTGGACCAAGATCAGAAGCAGCACAATTATCTTCAACCTGGTGCGGAGTCTTCGCTCCTGGTATCGCGGTATGACATGCTGGATGCGAAATGCAGAATCTCAAACTCACCTGTGACATTGTCTGATCCGGATATTCATCAAAAAGCGGTTGCAGTTTTTCAAGGTTTGCCAGGTGTTCAGTTAATTTCTCTGGTGATAAGTTGAAGCTTCGGTGATCGTCAGGCGCGAATTTTGTTTCATGATTAAATTTTCCGGTTAGCAACCCGAATAACAGGGGAATACGCACAATCACACCAATTCCGTAGTGCTCTGCTTTCGGAAATAGCACTTTTTCGGCTTCACGCTCCAAAAGGTTGTAGCGGACCTGAATGCTGTCGATCAGTTCGTGATGGCGATCCAGAACGAACGCTTGTTCTGTCTCCTTGAAAGATTGCACGCTCCACGCCGCATGTTTAATTTTGCCCTGCTGTTTTAACCGGTCGAGTGCTTCCCAGGGATCATCTCGCTGCAATTTTTCCGTGTCAGGGCTATGAAGCTGCAGGATGTCGATCACATCCAGTTTCAATCGTTTTAAGCTTTGTTCCGCAGCCCAGATAATATAATCCCGATCCGCATTCTGTCGAATTGGTCCGTAGCCCTTATCATCTTTTTCCGAGGCGTGATAAAAATCATTGCCTGCTTTGGTGGCAACGACAATCCTATCTTTGCCTCGCTCCTGAATTACCTCGGCAATTAGCTGCTCGGAATGGCCAAAGCCATAGACATCCGCCGTATCGATCAACGTGACACCCTGATCCAGGGCTGCATGCAGCGCCAGTTTCGAGACCTTATCATCAGTATCGCCCCAGTTCATTCCGCCAATTGCCCAGGCGCCAAATCCTATTGTTGAGACTGTGGAACCTCGTTTGCCAAGTTTGGTGTATTTCATTTTCTTTCCTTTCTTACCTTAATCATGGCATTTCTTCCAAAAACCGATACAAAGTCGCTCGAGACACTCCTAAGACCCGGGCAGCTTCAACTTTGTTTCCATTGGTTTGTTCTAATGCATCGCGCACGCTTTTTGAGTTTAATTTTTTTCGTCGAGTCTTTTTTAACATCGGAACGGCT
>JALOPY010000330.1 GCA_025453735.1 bacterium
TCATCACGCACATCGTGCCAAAAGTCTTATGCGCGCCACAAGCGATTCCCACAATTCGAAACTGCGGATTAAAAATATTATCCCGATGCCCGCGATGGGGAACTCCATCATCCACGATCAGGCAAATCACAATATCACGAGCGACATCCCTTCCATAAGCGATATTCTCCCCTACTGTCTCGAGCCATTTGCCATAGCGGCTCACACGATCGGCAGGCTGACTTCCATCCGAACCTTTATGACCTAACGCTCCTCGTTTTCCCTGGTCACGGACATGATCCATTGCCGCTCGGGACATACCGGCCGAATGATTCAGTGGCGCGACAGGGTTGACTTTTTTTAAGAAACGAATCGCCTCATCTACTGCGCTGATTCCTTCTTTTGTGATGATTGTTATTTCGCCGGGGCGCTTGATAAATTTGCCGACATAATAAGTTCTTTCTTGTTCAAGAAAAGTCGCATATTTTTTTGGATGTTGACGAGCGAAATTTAGCTCCTTTAGAATTTCTTTGTCCAATGCAATTCGATTTTTATCAGTTTCGGTCCTTCGATTCTGTGCGCATCCCGGGCAGGTAAGTAGAAAAACTGATAGAGTTATGGCTAATAATATTCTTGCAATTTTCAGCATTCGTCGCTCACGCGCGTTTCGGTTAATAATTTTTTGATGTCCTTTTTTAAGAATGGAACGTCACTAACTTAAACCGTGCTGGCTCTTTTAAGTTTCGATGTGGAACAGTGGGTAGTTTTGTTGCTTGAATAACAGAAGAACAGCAATAATTTATATTTGTTGTTCTTCTGTTAAGATCAACGAGGTATTCTTATTTATTCTCCATCATTCGCTTTATCATCAACTCTGCGTTGGTATTTCGGGAATTCAATTCCAGCGATTTATTATAATTTTGAATGGCAAGCGAATCATTGCCCATTGTCATGTAACCCTCGCCAAGACTATCATAAACATTAAATGATTCAGGATTGGCTTCAACGTTCAGCTTAAAAATCTCGATAGCTTCTGTTGCTTTGTTCATTCCAAGAAATTGATAACCCAGGTTGTTCAGCTCTGATTCTTGAATACGAAGACTCTTTTCTTTCATTGAATGATATTCCTGGATTGCAGCCTCCATGCCCTTTTCCATTACAGCCGAATACAAATCTGCCATTGCCATTGTCTGATGCAGTGATATTCTGAGAGGCTTGTCGTTCGGATCAAATTCAAAATAGAGATATTGACCCAGGTCCTCGATAACAAACTTTGTTTCGGATATTTGAAAAAGATTGAATGTGCCAAAAGCTGGAGAATTAAGCATCAATCCGTTGCTGCTTTTTTGGATGGATGCGGGTCTGCCCAGAAGATTATAATTGGCAAACACATATTTATCCAGCGATTTTATATCAAACGTGATATCCCGTGGAATATAATAAGAAGGGGAATTCTGCAAAGCGATGAATTTGGGATTGGTTTTGGGTTCTGATACCTTTGCCGCTAAAATCATTTTGAACAAACGAAGATCCGGTTGCTGTTGCTTTCCAATGTAGGTATCAACACGTTGAACAACAACTAAATTCGCGCCGGGTAATACAGCGATAATTTGTGCGCCGACGCCAAGCGCCGAATACATGCCGAGGTCTTTCAACTCGCCTGAAACCCACCACAAATAGCCATATCCGCCGCCACGGTTATCGGTCGTGGAATATGATGTTGTGCTCTCTTTGATCCATTCCTTTGAAATGATTTGCTCGCCATTCCAGACTCCTTCCCTGAGAAACAACAAGCCAAAACGAGCCATGTCGCGGGCTGATAACCGGAACGGGTAAGCCGGATAAATTGAGTTCTCCGGTTCCAGATGGTGATAGCCATCCATTAGTCGAAAATCTTCCATTCGCAAAGGATCGGCAATCCGATTTTTGAATGCAACAAAAATATCTGCTCCAGTCTCCTGCTCGAATATTTTGCCGAGCGCATTAAAGTCCCAGTTATTGTAATACCAAAATTCATCACGTTTGTGGCTACCTCGTTTTGGTCGAATGGCTTTCATTCCGGCTGTTTCATAAGCTGCAGAATGATAGACTCCAGAGCGGGCTTTCAGCAGATCCCGTATCCTGGCTTCCTTTTCGCTTGCGGTCAACGTATCTTTATCGTCGATATTTAGCTCTGCAAGTGTTTTATCAAGATTAATGACGCCATCACCAAAGTAAATGCCATAAAGTGCGCTGAGCAGGCTTTTTCGAACCGAGTGGCACATGTATCTCCGTTCCACATCGCCCCATGAGACAAGCACCTTTCCATCGTAAATTACCAAAAAGGATGCCGCGTTAAGGCTATCGTAATACGCTTTTGCTTCTGCAATTTTCTCTGATGAAAATCCTGCTTCTTCAGGAGCGGCGAATTGCTGCCAGTGTTGTTGCGGATTTTGGGCAAGCGTTAACGAAGCAAATAGCATAACTTGGAGTAAAATGACCAGATAACGATTCAATCTCATTTCCGTCTCCTAATTTTTTTTTGGAAGTTTTCATGTGCGAATTAAATTACTCAACCAACTTCAGATTTACATTTCCAATCCCACCGAAAATATCGATATACAGAGTAACTTTCGCTTTTTGGTAGGCGTCGTTGATATAATTGCTATTCTCTTTGATAAAACCTGGCGCTTCAATATTTCCGAGAATCCCTGACGCATGAACCCGGACGCCGACTTTTTCAGGCAGTTTCAGGTTTAACTCACCAACGCCGCCGACAAAATCAGCATTGAGATCGTTGTCCCATTTGCCACTCAAGTCCACATTTGCCTCTCCTGCAAGGGCTTTGAAATTCAACCTCGGGAGTGAAGAATTATGCAGATCAATATCCAGTTCCCCTCCCAAAAGACGGATTTCGAGACTGTTCATTTTCAAATTGCTCAGATCATACGTTCCCTCGCCCCCGCCTAATTTGATGCTCAAATCCATCAGGGTATTGCTGTTCAATTTGAGATCCCATTCATTGATGTCGTCATCGTCGGAATTGAAATTCTTGTCAGCTTCAGGCATCCAGATTTTGAGATTGCCGATTTTATCTTCAACCGAGTAGTCAATTTCAGGCTGCCATTCGCGCTGGGAATATTCAAATGTGGCATTCACCAAATCGGAAGCTCCCCCAGAAACAGATAATTCACCGCCAAGAAAGGAAATCTGAACATTGACGAGTGTTTCATTTTTCTTGCTGATTGATTTTTCTTCTTTGAATTGTTTATTATGACTGGCTTTTGCTGCGGCAGTCAAAGAAAAAAGAATTAGAAACCAGCATGTTACCATCAAAACTTTGGTTTTCATATCAGCTCCTTGTAGTTACAAAATAAATATAAAGTTTCAAGATGTTTTTGGTACGGAATAGATTTATAAAAGTTTGTAAGTTTTTCTTATGCGAAATGAAGGCAAGTTTCCAGCGTCAAAATCTATTGATGATATTCCTGCAAGCTTTTCACTGAAATTGCATTGCCATTTTTCTTCAGGGCGCGAATCGCTTCAACAGCGGCAGAGGCAGCGGAAAGGGTTGTCAGGCAGGGAATGTTGTACTGGATGGCGGCACGATCCATCGCGTATTCGTCAGTGCGTGAGGTTTTGCCCAGGGGAGTATTGATAATCAACTGTACATTTCGGTTGATGATATGATCAACAACATGGGGACGATCTTCGGTCATTTTAAAAATTGTTTCGGTCTCGACGCCGGCTTTTCGGAAGGCTTCGGCAGTTCCACGGGTCGCTAAAATTTTGAAGCCCATTTTGAACAGCTCCAGCGCAATCTTCGTCGCTTTCGGTTTATCGAAATCATTGACACTGATATAAACATTTCCCTCGAGCGGCAGCCGCGTTCCGGCGCTCAACAATGCCTTGGCAAATGCCAGTCCAAAATTTTCTGCAATTCCCATCACTTCGCCGGTGGAACGCATTTCTGGTCCCAGGTGATTATCGACGCCGGGAAATTTGGCAAATGGAAATACCGGGGTTTTCACTGAAACAACCGATGGAATGACCTCGTTTGTAAGATCGAGGTCTTTCAGTTTTCTTCCTATCATCACTTTTGCGGCGATTTTGGCTAATGGAATATTCGTGGCTTTGCTGACGAATGGAACGGTTCTGGAGGCGCGGGGATTCACTTCGAGCACGTACAGAAGATCATCTTTAATGGCAAATTGAATATTGATCAAGCCGATGACTTTCAATTTCAGCGCCAGCAGCGTTGTCTGCTCGCGCATCATGGCGAGATGCATCGGCTGAATCATGTAAGTCGGAAGCACGCAGGAGCTATCGCCCGAATGAATTCCCGCTTCTTCGATGTGCTGCATAATGCCGCCAATCAGCACATCCTTCCCATCGCAGACCGCATCCACATCAACTTCAAATGCGTCTTCAAGAAAATGATCAATCAATATTGGGTGATCCGGAGAAATTCGAGCCGCGCGTGTCATA
>JALOPY010000331.1 GCA_025453735.1 bacterium
AAAATGTTCAATTGATTCAGAACACGACAATTTCTTCCGGCAGCGTCAGTTTTTCGGATACCACCATCGGGGCGAATCGATTTGAATACATCGCATTGACACCGAAGGCGTATGTCACTCCGGAAAGAATCGAGCGAGCCACATTGGCGAACCTCCGCACCTCAATCGCCGGCGCGGATTTTATCATTATCACGCATGAAGATTTTTTCCAGTCGATGCTGCAATTGCAATCGCATCGCGAAATCCATGATTCGCTGACCACGATAGTGGTCAAAATTTCTGATATCTACAATGAATTTTCATGGGGCTTGTATGATCCCACTGCTATTCGTGATTTTATCAAACATGCCTTTGAGAACTGGATACCAGCGCCAAAGTATGTTTTGCTTTGCGGGGATGGAGATTATGATTATAAGAACATTAGAAGCAATCTTGATAAAAACTGGATTCCCCCGTTTCAGACGACTGAAATAAGCGAGAATACCAATCGAACCATGGATGAGTGGTATGTTCTCGTAAGCGGTCGCGATGAAAAGCCGGACCTGTCCATCGGTCGGTTTCCTGTTCAAACTGCTGAGGAAGCGAGCAATGTTGTGGAGAAGATAATTGAATATGAGACCGCTTCGTTTTTGCTGTCCAATTCCGATGCTCCCCTGGATGAGTGGCGAAACATCGTCACGATGGTTGGTGATGACGAAAAATCAGGCGGAGAGAGTGATAATGAAACGATTCACACTCGCGATGCTGAGTACATCATTGAAAATTATGTTCCCAATTCGTTCAACAAAGAGAAAATCTACCTGATCGAATATCCGGAAATAAAAGATCCCTCGACATCAGGAATTATGAAACCTGCTGCAACAGAAGCGCTGCTCGATCGGATTCACAAAGGGACATTGATACTGAACTATATCGGCCACGGTGCTCCGTCACTTTGGGCGCATGAGCGGCTATTAAAAGAAAGTCGTGATTTTGATCTGATCAATAATAACGGCAAGCTTCCGCTGTGGGTGGCTGCGACATGTGACTTTGGCCGGTTTGATGATCCGCTGGAGCAAAGTTTCGCCGAAAGATTATTTGCAGCAAAAAACAGGGGTGGCATCGCGTTCCTGACATCAGCCCGTTTAGCTTATGCGACAGATAATACATCGCTAAACCGGGAGTTTTTCTATCAACTTTTATACACAGGCGCTAAACCAACCGAGCGATTAGGCGTTGCTCTCACTCGCGCAAAAATCAATAATTACAGCACCACAAACGATCAAAAATATCATCTGTTCGGCGATCCAACCATGAGGTTGGTTGCGCCAAAATATTCGGCAAAAGTAACATCGCTCAGTCCGGATACCTTAACCGCATTGAGCGAAGTGACAATAAAAGGACAGGCATGGAAAGATCAAAATATCTGGTCTGATTTTAATGGAAAAGCGCTGTTAAAAATTTTTGACTCGAGCAACGATAAAGTTTACCGGACAGCGTATGGTTCTGAGATTCGTTATCGAGCTGCGGGAAGAGCTCTTTTTCGCGGGGCGCTCGCGATCAAAGATGGACAGTTTGAAGCGAAGTTTATTGTTCCAAAAGACATCACGTATGGCGGCACATCAGGACGCATAAGCCTATACTTTGCTGATCAGGAAGCCCAGGGAATCGGGTATCAGGATCTCATTCCGGTGGGTGGCACTTCGGTGCTGCAGGATGATGAAGGTCCAATTATCAAATTTGGCTTTGATGGTCGCTATGTCGCTGCTGGAGATTATATCGGAGAAAAATCCCTCCTCGAAGTTGAAATTGCTGATAGCATCAGCGGCATTAATATCGCCGGGGACATTGGTCATAATATTACGATGGTCATCGATGACAAAGAAGATGAAAAGATTTTGCTGACACATTACTTTAATTATTTCGAAGGAAGTTTTAAAGCGGGCAAAGTTCGTTTTGATCTCGCGAATTATAAAACGATTGATTATGACGAGAAGAATAATCTCATTACTCAATATGGATTATCTCAGGGCGAGCATGCCATCACGATCAAAGCATGGGATAATTTTAATAATTCATCTGTGGTGACGGAAAGGTTTGTAGTTATCTCCGACGGAGTTTTAAAATTAAAGGAAGTATTGAACTTCCCCAATCCATTTGCTTCATCCACAAACTTTACGTTTGTCGTTAACCAGCCGTGCCAGGTCAATATAAAAATTTATACCGTTTCAGGAAGGCTGATCGAAACCCTGAACGGGCTCAATGCAGTTGGTGGGGTGAATCATTTTTATTGGGATGGCAACGATCGGGATGGGAATGCTTTGGCGAATGGAATTTATCTGTACAAAATTATTGCTTCAGCCACTCAGGACGATAAAACATCAAAAGATGAATTTATCGGGAAATTAGTCATCGCGAAATAGCAAAGAGATGGGTTCTCGCTTCGAAGAACAAATGCAGAGTGGTTGCCACGATAAATAATACATAGCTTCAGTGATAGTTCTGAATGGTGAAAATGTGCTTGGGATTCAACAAAAAAAGAATGGGTTCCCAAAATGCTAACGAAAGTCCCTGATGAGAGATTATGTCATTTTGAGAACCCATTGTCGTATTGCGGAACAGCAGAATTCGGGTCAAATGCGCTGTTTAGGTTGGATGTTTTTTTTCTAGGTTTCCACCTCCTAAGTTTTTCAGGGTTCGAAGCGATTAACAAACCCGAGGATGGTTTGTTAATTTGTTTATAACAGCAGTTCATTAACAAAACTAATGCCAGGAGGAAGCTTCGAATATTTGTTTTTTTTTGCCGACTCAAATTTATAGTTTTTTTAAAATTGTGCCAATAAGAAGAAAATTAGCTCTATTTTTATATCGAACAAATTAGTGTTTTAACTTGAAACGCTGTTTTACCTTGAGACAAAAATAAAATGATGATACCAGGTTTGAAACGTCAGGATGTCGTTGAAATAGCAATCGAATCTCTCGCTTTTGGTGGAAAGGGTGTTGCCCATTTTCATGGCTTTACGATTTTTGTCGATCGTGCGTTGCCAGGGCAAAAAGTACGAGCAAAGATTAAGCGAAAGAAAAATAACTATGCGGAAGCAGAAGTCGTTGAAATCATAACCCACTCAAAGACTGAGGTCATTCCGGAATGTTCCCATTTTGGGACGTGTGGCGGATGCCTGCTGCAACATTTATCTTATTCAGAGCAACTCAATCAAAAAAGAAACCAGGTTCAGGAAACACTCAAACATATCGGCGGAATCGCGAGCATTGAAGTCCTGCCGACATTGCCTTCTCCTGATATTTATTACTATCGAAATAAAATGGAATTTTCATTTGCCCGACGCCGCTGGCTGACTGCCGACGAGATTCACTCTGGTCAGTCATCAAATGTTGATTGCGCGTTGGGTTTGCATGTTTCGGGATTTTATGATAAAGTGCTCAACATTGACAATTGCTTCCTGCTTTCTCAAAGGAGCAACGAGGTGATGCGCTTGGTGCGCAATTTTGCCAGTGAGAGTGGTCTCTCTGTCTATTCAACTGGTGATCACACCGGGTTCTGGCGATTTTTAGTCATTCGTGAGTCGAAACGCCTGGATCATGTCATGATAAATCTGGTGACCGCAGATCATTCGGATGGTCAAGCTGTGATTCAGAAACTGGCTGATAATCTGAAGGAGCAATTCCCTTTTATTACAACAATAATTCACAACATCAATCGGAAAAAATCTCAGATCGCGTTTGGCGATGAAGAGCATGTTATCTTCGGAACAGGATATATTGAGGAATTGCTTGGAGAATCAAAGTATCGAATTTCCGCGAATTCATTTTTTCAAACCAATAGCATCCAGGCAGAAGCCATGTACCAGCTAATCGTTGCATACGGGAATTTCCAGAACGACCAGGTGATCTACGATCTCTATTGCGGAACCGGAGGCATTGCGATTTATATTGCAAAGCACGTTGAGAAAGTTATCGGATTTGAATTAATTCCTCAAGCAATTGAAGATGCTCGCGTGAATTGCGCGATCAATCACATCGAAAATTGTCGGTTCATCCAGGGAGATATTAAGACATTGTTTACCGACCCTTCAGAAATTAAGAAAGAAAATGGATCGCCAAAAACCGTAATCCTCGATCCTCCACGATCGGGATTACATCCAAAATTACCTGGGAAAATTCTCGAATTGGAACCTGAAAAAATTATCTATGTATCCTGCAATCCAGCTACCCTGGCAAGGGATTTAACTCTGCTTTGTGAAACTTCGTTCAAGCCCACGCTTGTTCAGCCTATCGATATGTTTCCTCATACTGCTCATTGCGAGATGATCGTGCTCTTAGAAAGAGCAAATGCGAAATTTTTTACATAATATCATTTAACTGTCTGTATTTTTTCAACACTGCCTGTATTAAATATGTTTACCAAAGGTATGATATTTAGATTTGGTTTTTTTGCAGCGTTTAGAA
>JALOPY010000332.1 GCA_025453735.1 bacterium
CAAACCAGGGATTGCCAGGATCACAAAAATCCCTTTCAAAAACAGCGCTATAAAAATATTCTGTTTGATGATCTGAACCGTTTTTCTGCTGAGATGTTTAAAGTAAGCAAGCTTACCCAGATCGTCTTTCATTAGGGCAATATCCGCTGTTTCCAGTGCTGTGTCTGTTCCAGAAGTTCCCATGGAAATACCGATCGTGGCAGCGGCCAGTGCTGGGGCATCGTTAATCCCATCACCGACCATGGCAACCTGTTCATACTGAGTCAATAATTTTTTGACGGCAGTGACTTTATCCTCGGGCAGTAATTCTGCGTGATACTCATCGATGCCAAGCTCATGGGCAATGGCTTCGGCAGTCTGGTGGTTGTCGCCAGTCAGCATGATGGTTTTCTGGATGCCAGATCGGTGCAAATCCTCTATCGCACCAATGGCATTCTCCCGAATAGCGTCGGCGATGGCGATGATTCCCAGAATCTGTCCTTCTTTTCCGAGAATAATGGCAGAGTGATTCTTGCGCTCGATTTTTTCCAGATGCTGATGAATTTCTTTCTCACACCAGCCATTTTCTTCAAACAGGCGATGGTTGCCGATTAAATAAATCGTGCCGTTGATGGCAGCCCCAACGCCTTTGCCGGTGATCGATTCAAAATTTTCCAAAGGCTGGAGTTGAATATTTCTCGTTTGAGCGTAATTGATAATCGCTTGCGCCAGAGGATGTTCGGAGCGGGATTCAATCGATGCGGCTATCGTCAATATCTCGGCTTCGGTGAAATGATTGATTGGAATAATCGTCTGCACTCGAGGCTTGCCTTCGGTTAAAGTTCCGGTTTTATCGAATGCCAGGGCTTTTAATCGATTGAAATTTTCCAGATAAGCGCCGCCTTTGATCAAAATGCCATTTCGAGCTGCATTCGTTAAACCGCTGACGATGGTCACTGGTGTGGAAATCACCAGCGCGCAGGGGCAGGAGATGACCAGCAACACCAGTGCCCGATAGAACCATTCATTGAACGAGGCATGGAATACCAGCGGCGGAATGATCGCCAGCAGCAGCGCAAAAGAGACCACCGCCGGAGTGTAATATCTGGCAAATCGCTCCACAAAATTTTGAGTTGGCGCTTTTTTCGCCTGGGCTTCCTCGACCAGGTGAATGATTCGTGATAAAGTGGAGTCTTCAAATTTTTTGGTAACGTGAACTTCCAGCGTACCCTTTTCATTGATCGTTCCGGCAAAGACCTCATCAGCAATCGTTTTTGCTACTGGCAGGCTTTCACCAGTGATGGGCGATTGATTCACAAAAGAATTGCCCGCGGAAACGATGCCATCCATCGGAATGCGTTCTCCAGGTTTAATGATAATCACATTGCCAATATTGATTTGTTCGACAGGTACGATTCTCTCGCCAGATTCTTCCTTCAACAAAGCGACATTGGGCGCCAGTTCCATCAGCGATTGGATCGATTTTCGGGCACGATCCAGCGAATAGGATTCCAGCAGTTGCGCCAATGCAAACAGAAAAATCACCATGGCTGCCTCAGACCATTCCCCAATAATCATGGCGCCAATCACGGCGATCGACATGAGAAAGTTCATGCCCAGCGTGAGATTGATCGCTTCTTTCCAGCCTTTTTTAAAAATATGAAAACCGCCAGCCATGACAGCGATCAGCAGCAGAGGAATGGTGATTGCATCGCTAAATCCGAAATAGCGAAGGATTCCACCCACGATGGCGAATGCTCCTGAAATTATAGTGAGGATCATCATCCTATTTTTTTGCCAGAATGACTGCTCAGATTTTTTCCGAACATGTTCCGCGAATTGGGATTTGAAACCGAGCTCCTTCAATGCCTGCTGGATGTCGCCGATGGGGCAAGTGTGTTCTAATATTAATTTATTAGCAATTAAATTGAACTGAATATTTTGAACGCCCTCCATTTTTTTGAGTCGCTCCTCGATGGGGCGGGATTCATCGGGGCAGTCCATGCCTTCAACAATCAATGATGTTTTCCGGACTTGATCTGTCTCTTTTACTGAATAGCCGATTTTTTTGATTTCATTTTTAATAGTGTCCAATTTGATTTCATCATCTTTAAATTCGATATTCAATTTGGCATTAATAAAATCGACCTGTGCCAGTTTCACTCCAGGCAGCTTACTAACATGCCTTTCAACTTTAGCGGCACAGTCGGCACAATCCATTCCCTCTATTTTCAGTTGACAGATTATATTATCGGACATATATCGTTCCTCTATTTTTTTCTCACTCATATTATATAAATTGAAGCAAAAATGCAAGCGATTTATCACGAAAAATTTAGTCAATCCATTGAATTTCTGGTGATGGGCGAGGAGCGAATCATTCGCTGTCATCCGGATTTTACGCAAAGCGTTAAAATTGAATGTATTTTGGATTAATCCTGAAACTGTGGCGAGGATCGTTCGATTGTCAATGCACACATTATTAGTTAAGCTGCAAGTATAAAATCGAATAGATGATGTAATTTTTAATGGAATAGATACGATGGAGTGTCACGAATAATGCGAAATCCTTCAAAGATCAAAGTTGTATTCATGGGTGGCAATTTGCTGGGATGCACCTGCTTGCGTCATCTCGTCAGGGCAAAAAATGTCAAGATATTGCTGGTCGTTGGATGTTATCATGATAATGGCTCGGTCATCGAACCGAAAGTCTGGAATGCGTCAATCGCACGAGTCGCGTTAAGTAAGAATCTGCCTTTCATTCAGCCAAAGTCCACCAAAAATTTGCAATTCATCAATGAGATCCATCAATTGGATCGTCCTGATCTGATCATTACGGCGGAATATGATAAAATTCTCGATCCAAATATTTTATCTATACCTCGATTGGGGTGTATCAATCTCCATTTTTCCCCCTTGCCAAAACATCGAGGCTATTTCCCGGTCATGTGGTCGGTGATGGAAGATAAGCGAGCTGGAGTAACTTTGCACTGGGCCAATGAAGAAATTAATGGTGGTGATATTATTGCATCACAAACCATTTCCATTAGCCGCGAGGATACGTCATTTTCCGTCTATTTGAAACTATCAAAAATCGCCATGGAGCTTTTCAAATCGAATTTTCAAAAGGTGATCAAGCGAACGGCGTCCCGAATTGTTCAAGAGCCTGATCTGGCAACCTATCATGCGGCGGGCTATCCGGAGCAGCGAAATATCGATTGGAATAAATCTGCTGAATCAATCGATCGATTCATTCGAGCGCTGACCTTCCCTGGCTTTGATTCTGCCAGAACTTTTTATAATGATATGGAAATTAGCATTATGCATCCGGTGAAAATTATTGCTCGCTCTGAAATTCATAAAAACGAGGATCCAGGCACAATCCTCAATATTTCTTCAGAAGGGATACTGGTGAAAACAGGCGATCATGCACTGTTAATCGAAAAAGTCAAGATTAATCAATCCATGCCAATTGATTCATACAAGTTAGGCAGATTGTTTAATTTAAAACCAGGGGAGGGTTTCAGAAGCGTTGAAAGGCTTCATACCGAGAGTCAATTAAATTTAATCGTTCCATAACATGCAGACTCAAAACTTTGCTTTACGCGAAACAATCGGTGTGCCTGTAAATATTATGTACTTATAACAATTTTAAAATTGCTGAGATTTTACTAAATTTGATTTATCTAAAAATCTTATTTCCAGAATCCAAACGACATAGCTGATCTTAGCAATGAATCGCGAAAAAGATAATCCTTAAAAATACAGATGCGAGCTGACGTTGAAAAGCAGGAATCGGAACAGCGGTAGCAGGGACTAAGCCGGAGAATGAATAAGGATCTTTTTAGGGGGACAATGTATGAGTAATAAAAATTTCGGGGGCAATCGTGTCATGCTCTTTGGAATCGATGGGGCAACTTTTAACTTGATTCAGCCCCTTGTCGAAAAAAATCGATTGCCATTTTTTCAAAAAATAATGAATCAAGGGAGTTATGGCGTTTTAAAATCTGACCTTCCACTAAATAGCGCTGCAAACTGGACTTCCCTTTTTACAGGTAAAAATCCGGGAAAGCATAATATTTATGACTTTTTTGAATTTGACAAATCTTCATACCAGCCGAAGTTCGTTACCAATCAATCTTTGAAATCTGTATTAATCTGGAATGTTGCGACAAGCCATGATCTTCAGACGATCGTGTTAAATGCTCCGGTCGCGTCGCAGCCGGAGTCGCTCAATGGAATTATGGTCAGTGGATTTTTGACTCCTTCGGATCAGCGATACGCCTACCCTGAGGATATTGCCAAAGAACTTCGGTCCGAAAATTACCTTGTCGATAGTGGATTTGCAGAGAATTTGGAACCGAAGCAATATTTTGCCCAGATCATGAAGACTCTGGAGAAGCAGGAAAAAACCTTCGGAGCGCTGGTTGAAAAACATCCCTGGGATTTGGCGATTTTAAC
>JALOPY010000333.1 GCA_025453735.1 bacterium
CTGAATCGACTTTCGATATCGAATGGCAATATCAAGCGAACGATGAGTAAGAACCAGATTCCAAATTGCCATCGAGCAGAGATTTTTCGTCTCAATAATAGCTGGATGATCAGGATGAGAGCGACCAAAATGCTGGCTTTCAGCGATGTTTTGAATAACCAATCGGCAAATGAAACCAAAATATTGAGGGAGGTTGTCATTTTGATTTTCCTTTATCTTCTAAAATCTGTTTCAGCTCATCGATTTCCTCGTTCGAGAGTTTTTGTTCTTCGAGAAACGCAGCTAACAGCGGCTGCAACGCGCCATTGTAGACTCGTTTCAACAGGCTTTCTCGCTCGGAGCGAGCGCATTCTTCTTTCGAGACCAGGGGATAATACCAGTAAACTCGTCCATCTTGCTGAATACCCAGCGCATTCTTGTTCATCAGCCGATTCAGCAGGGTTTTAATAGTTCGAGGATTCCATTCCGTATTATTGGCAAGCTGGTCAACGATTTCGTTGGCAGTGAGCGGAGATTTATCCCACAGCACTTTCATCACTTGCCATTCCGCTTCAGAGATTTTGGGTAGGTCTTTCATTGGAGAATCCTTATTTTTGATTACAAATGTAATACATTAAATATTACATTTGTAATCTTGAAAAGTTCCAAAATTGGAACTCTATATAAAATTCTTTTTATGAAAAAATCAGTGCTTGTTTTTTGAGGAAAGAAAAACTTGAGGAAAAACCTTCGAGGTTTCACGAACCTCGAAGGTTTTTTGAGTCGGAATTATTTTGCTAATTTCAACACTTTAAAATTAAGATAATTTTGAGGATCCTGTGGTTCTCCGGCTTTTCTGATCTCAAAATGAAGATGAGGTCCGGTGGATCGCCCGGTTGTCCCAACATGAGCGATGACGTCGCCAGACTTCAACTGCTGACCAGATTGAACCAAAATCGAATCACAATGGGAGTAAAACGTCTGGTAGCTGTTCTCATGCTGCAATAAAATATGCTTGCCTAAACCTTTTTCAACAGCGGCAATTTCAACAACGCCATCAGCAGCAGCAAAAATTTCAGTTCCGATTGGCGCTGCGATGTCGATTCCATTATGATGCACAATCTTCTTATTATAAGGATCTTTCATATTTCCAAATGGAGCCGAAATCCTGCCTGTCTTCAAAGGCAAGGTGAATTCCGCACTTTCATTTTGCAAAGAAATTTCATCATTGTTGGAAAAACTATTTTCAGCGGCAATTAGTTGAAAATTTGAATTCTCAGGACGGACATCTTTGTTCAAAACAGTTCCCGCCATTGGCAAAACAAATATCACCAGAAAAAATAGCGTTCCAAATATCAGCAGCGATTGATATTTTCCTTTCATCTTCGTTCCTTTCAAATGATTGATTCGATACATCATCTTTTTTGTTTGACTGCCAAAACCTGGCAGCACATTTATCTCATCGGCGCCAAAAAGATTCAATTTTAAAACCGTCATAATCCCGCTTCCATAATTTGCAATAGCAATTTTTTCTCTCGAAAGTACCATGCTGTCACAAATGCACTCCCGGGAAAGACCAATTTTGCTGTTGACATACCAGGCAACAGGATTGAAAAAATAAATAATCTGAAGCAAGCTCTGGATTTTCATCCAGAGATTATCGCGTCGTTTTATATGAGCCAATTCATGCGCAATAATCGATTCCAGGTGAAAGTGATGTTCATTTTTAATTACACTTGCAGGCAGGAGAATAATCGGATGCAAAATGCCAATGGTAAATGGAGAACTATATTCATCCGAGCTGACCAGCCTGACTGATTTTTTTATTCGAAAGTGCGCACACCAATCTTTTGCTATTTGCAATATCTTCTGATTTTCAACTGGTGTGGCTCGCTTGATCACCTGATGAAAGCGGTTAAGCTTTTTCAAATAGATCATGAATAACAGTGATATTCCAACCAGCCAGGCAAAAAATAATCCTGCAAATATTCGGGCTTTCTGTGCCTGATTTGGTTGATTCATTTTTGTGTCATTACTGGCATAAGTTGATTGATTGTCAATCGATGTCCCATAATTCCCATCGAGTTCGAACAAATTGCGATGGTAATCGAATTGGAAATAAAATGCGATTTTTTCATAGAATGGCAGTTTTGCCAGCAAATTTCGGCTGCTGAGCGGGTGAGAAAAATTGGGTGGCAGGACCAATCGAATCAGGACGAGCAGCCATAGTGCATGCTGCCAGCGGGCTGATTTCACTTTTCCGATTGCAATCAGGAGCCAGCTTATCAGCAATACAATTCCCGAATAGATCATGTTTTGCCAGAGAAATGGTATGACTGCGGAACCTGCTTTTATGAAAAATTGTAAGCCATCGAGCTGCATTTATTTTTCCTCGTCATCGTCTTGTTTCAGGAGCTTGTTCAACTCTTCGATTTCTTCGGGCGTGATCGCTTTGCTTCGTGCAAATAACGAGACCACGGATCCCACATCCATTTCCAATACCCGATCAGCAAAAAATTGAACCATGCGTGCTAATCCAGCCGGACGTGTGATCATGGGCTTGTAGAGATAGACGCCATGAAACGATTCCCGATTCAACAGCCCTTTTTCGACCATGCGATCCATCATGGTTTTCGTCGTGGTATATGCCCAGCCATACGTCTCCTGCAACTGATCGTGCACTTCCCGGACCGATAGTCTCCCTTTTTTCCACAACGTGCGCAAAATGTCATATTCTGCCCGGGAGAGATCGACTAATATTTCTTCACTTCTCATTTACTCTTCCTATTAAATTTTCGTTGAACTGCTACAATATAGTAATATTGCTAAATATAAACATTATTTTGAAAAAGTCAAGTACTTTTTTCAAATTTTAAAAATAATTTTGTAACCTTTTTGCTGACAGCCAGTTTACATAGGTAGAAAAAGCAATTTAAACTGTAACTATTCAGCTTGCTTTTTGCCATTAAGATTCCAAGTCACGAGGTGTCACAAAGAAAGCCGCTAAATTTTTAAGTTAATCAGTTCTTCGTGTATCTTTGTGGCTTTGAGGCTGAATAGTTACTTTAAATTTAAATTGGCTTTTCATCAAATCTTGGTTTTCAAAGGAAAGTCAGATTTGTATTTTAAAAGCGCTGATCAGTGATTAATCGAATTTGACAAAAGGGAATCTGTGACGTCACCAAGTGATAACCAATTAATGCTCCAGGTTCGGGATGGCAACGTGGAGCAGTTGGGCATTTTATTCGATCGATATCAGAAAATGCTGTATAATTTTTTTCTGAGGCTGACTAACGATCGCGCCGGCAGCGAAGATCTGGTGCAGGAAGTGTTTCTGCGCATGTTGAAATATCGCCATACCTATCGAGGCGATGGCAGATTTACCAATTGGATGTTTCATATTTCTCGCAATACGCATGTCGATTTTTTCAAAAAGCGCAATCGAGAGCAGCAGCTTTCTGATGAAGAACAAAATGTCGCCAGTCAGGATTCAAATCCCGGCGATCTGATGGAACAGAACCAGGAAGTGCGACTGCTGCAAACCGCGCTGGCGCAACTCTCCATAGAAAAAAGGGAGGTTCTGATTTTGAGTCGTTACCAGAATCTGAAATATGAAGATATCGCTGAAATTCAGGAATGCCAGGTGGGCACTGTCAAAGCAAGAGTTCATCGAGCCATTAACGATCTTCGTGACATTTATTTTAATTTATCAGGAGAAAAAGCAGCATGAATTGTGATCAATTAAAATCCCTGATTCCAGATTATTTCAGTCATAATTTAGAAAAGAACAAGATGGCGGAATTTGAAGGGCATCTTGCTTGTTGCAGCAATTGCAACCAGGAAGTTGAAGGCTTGAACAGAATCTGGTTGAAATTAGGCACCATGCCTGAAGAAGAACCCAGTCCCGCGCTTCGCTTCCGATTCGAGACCATGCTCGATGCCTATCAGCAGGGAATAAAGCAGGCAAAACAGTCGAAAAAATTGCGCGATACATTAAATAGCTGGCTGGAAAAGTGGCTGCCCAGACAGCCGATGGTTCAGCTTGCGACTGCTCTGGCTTTGCTTCTAATTGGAATATTTGTCGGAACCAGACTTGGAATCGTCAAAAAAGGGAATGGCGAATTGGTGCAACTTCGACAGGAAGTGCAGGAAATGCGTGCGACAGTCGCGCTTTCGCTGCTCAAACAGTCATCTCCTGTTGAAAGGCTTCAGGGCGTGAATTTCAGCAATCAATTGCAGCAGCCTGATCCTGAGATTCTAACAGCGCTGCTCAATACATTAAATGATGACCCAAACGTTAATGTGCGACTTGCTGCCGTCGATGCATTATATTTGTTCAGTGATCGTCCCGTTGTCAGGCAGGGATTGATAGAATCACTTGCAAAACAAAATTCCCCATTAGTCCAAATTGAGATAATTGATCTGATG
>JALOPY010000334.1 GCA_025453735.1 bacterium
GAAGCAAACAGCCCATGAACAGGGCTTGATATTGGATCCCGTTTACACGGGCAAAGCCTTTTTTGGTCTCAAAGATCAAATTTCAAAAGGCAGGTTCAAAAAAGGCGAGAAGATTCTTTTTATTCATACCGGCGGAATCTTTGGTCTGTTTCCGAAACGAAAGTTGTTTTTCAATCCATGATTCTGCCGTTTGTGTTATACCTCGTCTCTAAATGCGGAATGATGGAGTGTTGGAATAATGGATTAATGAAATCTTGAAATAACAAAACTACGGAGTTCCAATACTCCAGAACTCCACTACTCCAATTATGATGCTTTTGATGCATAAAATCCAGAAGAAGATTTTTCGAATTATCGAAAACCTGATGAGCATAAATCGTTAACCAATTTTAACTTGACATTTGCAAAATTAATCCGCATATTGTAGCACGTTTTTGTAATTGCTTCGCAGACTGGGTATTACTTCAACAACAGAAACGGGGCTACAGCCATGAAAACTTTCAAAGGGATAGGGGGGCTGAATTACTAGAAATGATCTTTCCGCAGCAAGCACTTCGAGCAGCAGCACAGCAAGAAAGCCAGGCAATCGTCACCAAACCAAAACCTGATTCCACTTTTGCCATTGCATCTCCAATCGACACGACCAGTCAGGATTCGTTAAAGCATCTTCAATCTGTCACAACTGCGGACACGACAGTGGATTTGCTTCCTCAACTAAAAGTTGATTATTCAACTCTGGAGGTGAAAATCGAAATTAATGCGGATGAACAATATACAAAATCTCGCGAAGTCAACCTCAGCCTGAACTCGCCTTATGCCCAGGAAATGTTGATCGGCAATGAACCCGATCTCACCAATGGAAAATGGGAATCCTTTCGATCGCCCAAGCCATGGATTCTGAAAGATGAAGATGGGTTCCAATCGGTCTATTTTCAAGTCCGCTATCCGGATAGTACGATTTCGTCGCGTGTTTTCGATCAGATAATTCTTGATAGCACCCCGCCAGTGGTGCGATTTGATGTCAAGCCGGATAGTGGAATAGCAGGTGAAACAGTATTTTTTTTCGACGCGTCAAAGAGCAGTCATAATTTTGATTTGCTTCTCCGGTGGGATTGGGAGGACGATGGAATTTTCGATACGGATTGGAGCTTCGGCAAGCAGGAAATGCATCAATATCGCCTTGGAGGAGGAAAGAAACAAATCCGTCTGGAAGCAAAAGACAGCGGAGGATGGCTGGTTTCAGCGATAAAAGTTATCCTCGTTTTTAGCCGTCCCCATCCGGACTTTCGTTATATACAGGATTTTTATGATCCGCTGAAAATTACTTTCGATGCTTCTTTATCTGGTGATTATGAAGATGGAAATGAGCTTTTGTATCGTTGGGATTTTGACGCTGATTCATTGTGGGATGTGGATTGGTCACCAAATAAATTAATAACGAAATCCTTCGCGCCATTCGACGAGAAGGTTGTGTTGCTTGAAGCAAAAGATGCAGATGGATTTAGCAGCATTTTGCAGCTAACAATCATCGATAATTTTAAAGACATGATCTATATTCCTGCAGGAAGCTTTTTCATGGGACATGGTGAATTTGAGCTTGACGAACGCCCGGTTCATGAAATTTATGTTGATGACTTTTGGATCAATAAATACCAGGTGACAAATCAGGAATATGCTAAATTTTTAAATGAGTATCTTGAGAAATACCCGGAAAAAGATCTGGAGATTGTAGCATTTATAAAGCTGTCGGATGATGATTCGAAAATCTATCGCGACACTGGCAGGTACATCGCTAGTTATGAATATGAAAATCACCCCGCAGTAAATGTGACGTGGCATGGCGCCGATGCCTACTGCCACTTTTATGAAAAGCGATTGCCGACAGAAGCGGAGTGGGAAAAAGCAGCTCGCGGAACTGATCAACGACTCTATTCCTGGGGAAATTCGGTTGATAGCTCCCATGCAAATTACTGGGACAGTGGCGATCCTTTTGATAACGGGACAACTCCTGTATGTTTTTATAATGGGCAAAAGTATATTGAATTCCAAACAAATGATAGTCCCAGCTTCTTTGGCGTTTATGATATGGGGGGAAATGTACGAGAATGGGTTTCGGACTGGTACCTTTGGAATTTTTACGCGCAAAGTCCGACCACCAATCCTGGCGGACCGAAAAGCGGCACCAAAAAAGTTGTTCGGGGCGGAGGCTATTTATTCCATTCAGAAGAGCTGCGTGCAACCGCTCGTTATTCGACTGCGCCTGACCGTTCCAGCAGTTTTATCGGGTTTCGTTGTGTAAAATCAAAAAAAGAATGAACAAGTCATAGAAACGCTATTTTGATATTTTAAAAGGGAAGCCAACTTGCAGAAGCAGTTGGCTTTTTACGTTCATAATTTATGACAAGAAAAAAAATCATGCTGGGGACTGCAGATTCAAAAATTTATCTTGATTTTGCGCCAATATTTTTATATGTTATACATGTCAAAAAAATGAAAAAGTAAGACCTCAATCTAATTTCATAATTTGTTATCCTAACGCAGAGGCGCAAAGTGCGCAGAGAAAAAACCCTCTGCGGAACTCTGCGATCTTTGCGCCTTTGCGTTAAATGGTGATCAAGCAGTAACTACCAGGAGCGTGTCATGAATTATCAACCGGATTTCAATCGAGTGCGAACTGCATTATTCGGTGGGCAGCCCGATCGGGTGCCTCTCCTGGAGCTTGCCATCGCCGAAAAAATTATGGAGCGCTTTTTGAGGAAGAAAATAACCGGCATTGCCGATCGGATTGAGTTCTTTCAAACAGCGGGCTACGATTATATCAAAGTGTCTCCCAGGCTCGAGATGAATCCGGGCAAAATTCGACCCAAAGAAGGGGAACGCGTCTCTGCATCAAACGAAAATATCAATGAACGAAGCTGGCATGCCAGCGGACAGGGCATTATCACATCATTGGCTGATTTTGAAAAATTTCGTTTTCCCACTGCTGAAGAGGTTGACTATTCAGATTTTGAAAAGGTGCCGAAGCTGCTGCCGGATAATATGAAAATCATCGGGCAATACGGTGATATTTTCACCTGGACCTGGGATTTTATGGGATTCGAAACATTCTCGTTTGCGCTGATCGATAATCCGGAACTGGTCGAGCGGCTATTCAATAAAATTGGCTCGATCGTTCTGAATCTGTTTGAGAACATCGTGACGTTCGATCACATCGGCGCGATTTTTTATAGCGATGATATAGCCATCAACAGCGGACTGTTTGTCTCGCCCCAGGTTTATCGGGATTATTTATTCCCCTGGATGAAAAAAATTGGCAATCTGTGTCAGCAGCAAGACATCCCTTTTATTTATCACACCGATGGCAATATTTGGGATGTGCTCGATGATTTGAAAACCTGCGGTGTGAATGCCCTGCAGCCGATTGAGCCGCTGGCAATGGATATTGTTGAATTAAAAAATAAGCGTGGGCAAGATTTTTGCCTGGTCGGCAATGTCGATGTCGATCTATTAGCTCGCGGATCACGAAAGCAAATCGAAGATGAAGTGAAACGACTGCTGGAATTTGTGGCGCCTGGCGGTGGCTATTGTCTCGGCTCTGGCAATACCGTTCCAGAATATGTTCCTTATGAAAATTATCTGGCGATGATCGAAACCGCGCATCGGTTTTCAGAATATCCGATCGAAATTTAAAGTTCATCGGGTGGATTTCCTGAACGTTGGTGATGCGATAGTGCTATTTCATATTAACACCATAATAAATTATGGTGTTCGTTCAAATTGGATTGAGACAAACACCATGATTTATCATGGTGGCAGTGAATAGCAAATAGACGCTTGAAACCGTTTCAACGGTTTCTAGCAACTTTTGGGAAATGCTCCCAAGTTCATAAAGTTTGAAGTGACTAAAGAATGAAAGTTGGATTCATTCAATTTGAAGTGTTATTCGGGAAGAAAGACTCTAACCTGGCAACCATTGCCCGATTGATGGAGCCAGAAAGCGCTGATCTCTGGGTAATGCCGGAATTATTTAATGTTGGATACCTTTTCAATTCTTGGGATGACTTGGCAAGCCTTGCAGAAGAAATTCCCAATGGCGAAACGACACGTTTCCTGATTTCACTTGCTAAAAAATTTGGCACATCGATTGTGGCGGGTATTGCCGAACAGCATGAAGGATCATTTTTCAATTCGGCAATTCTGGTCGATGCCAATGGATTTCAAGGAAAATATCGAAAGATCCATCTTTTTGATGAGGAGAAATTCTGGTTCACGCCGGGCGATTTGCCATTCCAGATTTGGGATGTTGGAACGGCAAGAATCGGAATCATGATCTGCTTTGATTGGATCTTTCCCGAAGCAGCCCGAACACTGACGCTGCGAGGTGCTGAAATCATCTGCCATCCATCAAATCTGGTTTTGCCGTATTGCCAGAACGCCATGATCACACGCTGTCTGGAAAATCGTGTCTTCGCGATAACGGCGAATCGAATTGGAACAGAAGAGCAAGGAGAAAGAAAATTGACATTCACCGGGGCAAGTCAGATTGTTGGAACGAAGGGCGAAGTGCTTTATCGTGCGACCACAGATCGAGAAGAGATCTCCGTCGTGGAGATCAATCCGAAGCTGGCGGGTGATAAAATGGCAACGCCCAATAATCATCTTTTCAATGACCGACGTCCCGAAATGTACGAACAAAGCTGATGAAATTAGGACGCTATTATATCGACCTGAACCGCAAACTGGGCGAAGATTTTTCCGAATATGAATTTGATGCGGCTGGGATTCCGCTCAC
>JALOPY010000008.1 GCA_025453735.1 bacterium
GACCGTTGTGATATCGCCGCAGAATGAACTGCTGCTCCCCTGTTTTCATCACGCGCAATTGGCGATTCCAATTCAATCCAATTTGTCCGAAATTATGCAATCCCAGACCTGGCGTTTGTTAAAAAAGCAGCAAGGAACTTTTCCGTCCTGTGACGGTTGTACCATCAATTGTTATTTTGATCCATCGTTCCTGTATAAATTAGATCGATATTTTTGGTTGAGCCTGGCTTCGAAAATTAAATATGGATTTGATAAATATAATCGGTGAAAATAGAAACCCTTTCAAAGGTTACAAACCATTGAAAGGTTAGCGAATCTGTAAACTGGCGACTGCTGACTGAGGACTGCTAACTGATTACTATTATGAGCTCCCTGATACCCGAACTCCTGATCCCATTCATTTTATACGCCGAAACTCATTACAAATTCAAAGGCATTTACAGTCGCCTTTTTAAAAATGAGCCTGAAATAATTGCCGATGCCCCATTCCGGATTGAGCCAGGACAGGCGATACCTGTCTTGCTTTTAATCAAAGATGCCCATCGATTCCCGATTGAAATTCAAAGCGTCCGAATTGAAATCACTCAAGCTGGCAAATCAATTTCGAAAAAATCAATTTCATTAAATCTGCCAATTCACGCCGATCGCTTCTGGCATCGAATTTTCTATCTCGAAAGACCAGCAGATATTTTCGGTTTGGTGGGAATCGATGTTCAGTTCATTATCAAAGTTAATGACACAATAAAAAAATATCATAACGACAATTATCGCATTTCTTCGCATCAGCCATTGAAAGTCTATCTCGCCAAAGATCCGCTGCCTCGATTTGAAAATTGGTATTGTGGCGACTTTCATTATCACAGCAATTTTACGGAGGATCAAGTGGAGTTCGGCGCTCCATTGCAAGCAACGGTCGAGATGGCGAAGGCAATTGGATTAAATTTCTTCGCAGTCACTGATCATTCGTACGATCTGGACGATCAGGAAGGCTCCTGGACTGAAAATGATCATAGGCTTCCCAAATGGCATCGCTTCTGGACTGAGGTGGAAAAATTAAATCAGCAGATTTCCGATTTTGTGATTTTGCCCGGCGAAGAGGTCTCGGCTGGCAATCATCAAAACCGTAATGTCCATCTGCTGATCATCAATCATAAAAATTTTATTCACGGCAAAGGCGATAGCGCCGAACGCTGGTTGCGCACCCGACCCGATCTTTCCATCCCACAAATTTTGGAGCGACTGGACGATCAGGCACTAGCAATTGCGGGGCATCCTGAAATGCCGACGCCGTTGTTGCAGTGGCTACTCATTCGTCGCGGCAAATGGCACTGGCAGGATTTTCAGCATCCGCGATTGAATGGCTATCAAATCTGGAATGGAGAATTTGATCCTGCTTTCCATCAAGGCTCAACCAATTGGGTGAAATTATTATTAGAAGGAAAGAAGCTGAGCTTGATGGCTGGCAACGATGCCCATGGCAATTTTAATCGGTTCCGCCAAATTAGCTTTCCATTTTTTACATTCAGAGAAAGCTACAGCCAGTTATTCGGAAATATGCGCACTGCCATAAAAATTGCCGACCGATTTTCCGTTTCTGAAATCATTCAATCAATCAAAAAAAATCGTGTCCTCGTTAGCAACGGACCCGTTCTGGATGTTCATCTCTATAATGAAGTTGAACAGTGCAGCACGATTGGAGATGAGGCACAAGGGAAGAATTTTAAAATAGAAATAGCTGCAAAATCGACTGAAGAGTTTGGTCGATTAGAATCCCTGCAACTGTTTTTCGGAAATCTGGTATCGAACCAGGAAATTTCGCTATTGCGAATCACGGCTTTCTCCCATCCGTATGATTTTTCGATGGAACAACTTCTCCCCTATTTGAGTGAAAGTGGCTACTTGCGATTGGAGCTTGACGCGAAAAAAAGTGATGGCTGCATGACTCGTTGTTTAACGAATCCAATTCGGTTCAAAGATAAATAATTTTTTCTCACGAAGAACTTAGCATCGCAAATCGAAAATGCGCCGTTTTTTTGCCTGTCCGTCATTTTTTTTAGGCGGAAAGCATTGATTAATGGAGAAATTCCTATACAATGAGAAACAGAGCATGCGAAGTTTAAACGGAGTTTTGTGACCGTCCGACAATCCCTCCCAAAAAATCTCCGTTATGCTCCGGTTCCTGCATTGTTGCTTGTAAGTTTTAGCCATAATAATTTTAACACAAACTTTGAAATTCCAATACAATTAATTAAAAACAGCTTGATTTTTTAACAATTAAAATATATATTACTTTAGAAAATTAAGAAAATAACGTCACGACTTTGTAATTAGTAAATATTAAAAGTTACCCAACGTAGCGAAGCTGCAACAAAATTGCTCAACACAAAGGAACGAAGCAGACAAAACGTCCACAAAGTTAAATAATAATTATTATTATCTTCCTGTTGTGTTCTTTGTGGTTCCTTGGTGGCTTTGTGTTTGAAGATTTTTTATGTCCGAAAAACCAATATCTAATCTGTAATATCATAAGGTTGCTCAATCAAATATCATGGGCTTCACGAAAGCAGAATACGAAATTTCAGCCGCGTTAAAAGCGATTACTGAAAAGCAAATTGGCATTCTTGACCAGGAAAACATCAACGGCGAAGGATGGGAGTATTATTGCAGTGGTCAGATCGTTCAAGCCGCGGTGCTCAAAAATAAAATATCCGGAACGATTCGCGAATTCCTGGAGCAGTTTCAGGTTACCATTCAAGTCGATGAGCATGAAATTATCACATCCTGCTCATGTGGCGAACGAAACGGAGTTTGTAAACATGTCGTTGCATTATTATATTCCTGGATCAATGATCAGCAAGATTTTATTAATATCGGAACGCTCGTCGAGCGTCTGCATGATTTTGAGAAACAGGATTTAATTAATCTGCTGCAGCGAATTATTGAGCATGACCCTGGAAACGCCCGCTTCCTGGATAAGCAGGACTACGATGAGAACGATTTTCAACTCGAAGGATTGATTGAATAAAAACAACGGACCTATTTTTCACCACGCCGTTGGATTATTTGCTCCAGCGGTTTTTTTTTATTATTTTAAAAAATTTTAATCCCAATGATTCATCATTAATACTGAAATGAGGAGGATTGTTTCCAACATGGTGCAGCGCAGCTCTTTGTATATTGCCATATTGATTTTTGTATTTTTCACATCAGCGTTTCCCAATGCCGCAGTGGATAATCAATATCATTTCCCGGTTCCAGAAATTTTAAAACCAAATGTGGATTTTTGGATTAAAGTTTTCACGCTCTACAGCAGTGAGCAAATCGTTATTCACGACACAGAAAATCTAAATATTATTTACCAGGTTGTGGATAACAAAGATATTTCCGATGGGAATAAAAGCTCATTAAAAAAGTTGAGAGAACAAGCAGAAAAGACGAAACAATTTTATCGTAATATTTTATTAAAGCTCTCAACCTCATTCCCAATTGATCCAACATTATTAAGCAATGAAGAACAAATCGTATATAATTTATTTCAACCGAATGTAACGCCGCAAGTGTTACAGCGTGCTGCCCAAAACATTCGCGGACAGCAGGGACTTCGTGATCATTTTAAAAAAGGACTCATCGTCTCTGGCAAATACCTCGATCACATGAAAGAAATTTTCAATCGCTATAATGTTCCCGAGGAATTGATCGCGCTGCCCCACGTCGAATCTTCTTTCAATCTCAAAGCCTATTCCAAGTTCGGCGCGGCAGGAATCTGGCAATTCACGCGAAGCACCGGGCGACGATTTTTGAGAATCGATTACAGCATCGATGAACGATTCGATCCATATTTGGCTACCGAGGCAGCCGCAAAATTGCTTCGGGAGAATTATGAAATTTTAGGAAGCTGGCCGCTGGCAATTACCGCATACAATCACGGGGTCAACGGAATGAAACGTGCTGTTGCTCAGTTAGGAACGACGGATATAGGAATGATCGTTCAAAATTATGAAAGCCGTATTTTCAAATTTGCATCGAGCAATTTTTACGCAGAATTTCTTGCTGCCATCGCTGTAAGAAAAAATTATTATATTTATTTTGGAGAACTCGAATTTGACAAACCGGAAAAGCACCACATTTTTCAATTACCCAACAATGTAACGCTGGCGAGTTTGGCAAATCAATTTAAAGTTTCTGTCAATGACATCCAACGCTTAAACCCTTCGCTGCGAAGCAGCGTGCTGAGTTCAAAAAAAACGCTGCCCAAAGGGTACACGATACGCCTTCCCTGGCGTGAAGGATTTGAAGCCACGCTTGCTTCCATCGAAATTCCTCGGGTGGAACAAAAACAAGTGCAGGTCGCGACTGATTGGTATAAAATTGAAAAAGGAGATAATCTTCAAAATATTGCAAAGCAATTTAACACGACAGTAGCCAGCATTATGGATTTGAATGACATCGATAATCCCCATCAAATTTATGCTGGTCAGGTATTGCGATTAAAACCAGAGGAACCGAAATTAGCCGATGCTATCGAAACGAAATTGCCGGATGAAAAATCTGACACCAAGATTCAGCCGTCCGACAAGATTGAGCGGGTTCCTGAACCTGCAAAATCTGTGACACAGATCAGGGAACAAATCATCCCCGCGAAGCCTACTCCTAAAGCCGATGAAAAAAGCGAAGTTATAACAATAGATCCTGATGCAAATTTAGCGACAGCACTCGTTCCGACTACCGAAGAATCTCAGCGACGAAATGTGAAGCCGTCTTATGGTTATATCTATGTCCAGCCCGAAGAAACACTGGGTCATTATGCCGATTGGCTGGCTGTTCCAACGCAAGAGCTGCGCGATTTAAATGGATTTCATTTTGGCCAGGGACTTCATTTAGGGCAGAAAGTCAAAATGATTTATCGTGAGCTGACAGAAAAACAGTTCCACCGAAAGCGAGCCGAATATCATCGAGGCATTGAGGAAGATTTTTTTGCGTCGTTTAAAATTGAAGGTGTGACACTGCATAAAATAAAGAGCGGCGAAAATATCTGGTACCTGTGTAACCAGGTTTATGAAATTCCATACTGGTTAGTTTTGAAATACAATCCGAATAAAAATCTGGAGCGGCTGACTGCCAATGACGAGTTGATCATCCCAATTGTGGTTCGCGCTGAAAATAATATCGCCAGCTAATTTTGATCTGGCACTGATTCGCTTCGAATGAAAAAATCACACAATTTTGAAATGGGACATTGCTCACACCGGGGTTTCCTGGCGAGGCATATCGTTCGCCCTAATTTTAAAAAGTTCATGTGGAGCGAAAAGGATTTGCCCTTTGGCACAAGGGATCTCATCATCCAGAATGTCCTTTCTGCTGTCGCTTTATCGGGAACAAAACCCAGGCGGCGGCAGATGCGATGCACATGGGTATCCACCGGAAAAATATCAACACCACATGAAAACATCAGAACGACGGAAATGGTTTTAATGCCGATTCCTTTTAGCTGGCAAAATTTTTCGATTGCTGCATCCGGATTTTCGTCGCATAGGGAATCGAGGTTCAGCCTTCCGTACTCGTGCTGAATCCACCTCAAAATATTCTGAATATTTTCACTTTTTTGTTTTGCCAGCCCACCGGGACGAATTGCGTCTTCGATTTCCCTGACATCAGTTTTCATCACCTGATCCCAGCCTGGGAATCTTTCTTTTAATCTGCGATAAGCCTGATCTCGATTTTTATCATTCGTGTTCTGCGAAAGAACTGTCAGTATCAAATTGCTGAGTGGATCAAGAATCGAATCGCGCCTGGGAATGCCGAATTTTTGTTCGAGTGCGGCTGTTACTTTTGCTGCTTTTGCTGTTAAATCCAAATCAGAAATCCTTTTTTATTTCGAAACGACGAAGTGTTTCATTAACTTTTCTATTGAGTTCTTGTTAAGTTTTTTGTATATTCAGGTCGGAATATATGAAAATTGTGACAGTTTGTCAACCAAATTTTTCGAGGAGGAACAACCAATGAATCGAACTGCCGAAGCTGGCAGAAGAGGAACTGATGTTCGCTCCGATTGCTGGGTGAAACTGATCGTGACAGATTCAGGCGGCATTCAAATCGAAGCGGATAGCAAAGTTAAAATTATGTATGGCAAATCGATTGAAGAAACGATAAAAAATGGACTGAGCTTTTTTGAGATTGAAAATGCAATTGTTCAACTGGAAGATAGTGGCGCGCTCCCTTTCGCGCTCATGGCGCGGCTGGAAACCGCGGTGCGACGAGCAAAGCGTGACAACGGGAAACAATGGCTGCCGGATTTTCGAAGTGTCTGCGATTACACCTCAGCGCGCGAGCGATTCCGCCGATCCAGGCTTTATTTGCCGGGGAATGAACCGAAATTTATGATCAATGCTGGACTGCACAAGCCTGATGGTATCATCCTCGATCTGGAGGATAGTGTTGCACCAGCCGAAAAAGATGCCGCACAATGCCTGGTGCGAAATGCTTTGCGCCAAGTGGATTTTTATGGCGCCGAACGCATGGTGCGAATCAATCAATTTCCCAAAGGGCTGGAGGATTTGGATTACATCGTGCCGCACAATATTCATGTGATTTTAATCCCCAAATGTGAAAGTGCTGATCAGGTGAAACAAATCGATGACCGCGTAAAAAAAAATTGCAACGAGCAAAAGATTGATCGCGAAATTTTTTACATGCCGATCATCGAAAGCGCACTGGGAGCGATCCGGGCGTACGAAATTGCCATGGCATCGCCCCACATCATTGCTTTAACTATCGGACTGGAGGATTATACCGCGGATATTGGCACGCAACGGACTCTGGATGGACGGGAAAGTTTTTGGGCGCGCAGCCAGGTTGTCAACGCGGCACGGGCTGCCGGCATTCAGCCGATTGACACGGTCTTTTCCGATGTGAACGACATGGAAGGACTGCGCCAGAGTGTCCTCGAAGCAAAATCTCTGGGGTTCGATGGCAAAGGATGCATTCATCCGCGACAAATTCAAATTATTCATGACGCGTTTGCTCCAGCTTCGGAAGAGATTGAAAAGGCAAAAAAAATCGTCCTGGCTTATGAAAATGCGGAGGCAAAAGGGCTTGGCGTTGTCTCGCTTGGCAGCAAAATGATCGACCCGCCCGTGGTGAAACGAGCATTACGAACAATCAAACTGGCGCTGGATACCGGAAAATTAGCAAATAATTGGCGTGAAGGAGGGGAATCGAATGGATAACAAACGTGTGAAAAATGCAGCAGGACGCCTGGTACCCACTGAAGTGAATGGGAAAATCGCGATCCCCTACCAGGGCGTTGGGAAATATAAACCAAATGGACGGAAAGCGGCTCCTCCGATCGTTAGTTGCGCGGATTTCCCTTCCGATGGGAATAAGATCGTTCCCGATCTAAAAACCGCTTTGCTGAAGGCTGGCATCAAAAATGGGATGACGATTTCTACGCATCATCATTTTCGAAATGGTGATCTGGTCGCCAACCAGATTTTTGATGCCGCCGCGGAAATTGGCGTCAGGGATTTGATGTGGTTTCCCAGCGCATCGTTCGCCTGCCATGCGCCAATCATTCAACACCTGGAGAGCGGCGTCGTGCATCATATCGAGGGATCGATGAATGGTCCGCTGGGCGATTATTGCTCATCGGGAAAAATGCGGGGCTTGGGAGTGCTCCGTTCTCACGGCGGGAGATACCAGGCTGTTCAGGATGGTGAAATTCACATCGATATCGCGGTGATTGCCGCTCCGACTGCGGATTCCTTTGGAAATGCCAACGGGCTCACTGGTCCATCTGCCTGTGGATTATTGGGTTTTGCGCTGGCGGATTCACAGTACGCGGATAAGGTGATTGTTGTGACGGATAATTTGGTTGAATTCCCCTGCATCCCCTGGCAAATTCAAGGCAATTATGTCGATCATGTTGTTGTGCTGGACAAAATTGGCGATCCGGCAAAGATCATTTCAGGCACAACCCAAATCACCAAAAGCCCGGATCGATTGCTCATTGCCGAGCTGACGGCTCAATTTGTAAGGGACGCCGGGATTTTAAAAAATGGATTTTCATTTCAGGCAGGCGCCGGCGGTACCGCGCTTTCGTTTGCCATCTTTTTAGAAAAAATAATGAAGGAAATGGGAGTGAAAGCACGATTTGTTCGCGGGGGCAGCACCCAATATCTCGTACAGATGTTGGAAGAAGGACTGACTGACTACATCCTCGATGGTCAAACTTTCGATTTAGAAGGGGTGCGTTCCATGCGAGAGAATCCTCGTCATGTCAATACCAGCCCGTTCACCAGCTATAATTATCACGGCAAAGGCAATTTCGCATCGCTGGTGGATGTCGTCGTTCTGGGCGCGACTGAAGTTGATGTCAATTTCAATGCCAATGTCGTCACCCATTCTGATGGCAGACTGCTGCATGGAATTGGCGGCTGGCAAAATTGTCTATTCTCCAAATGCACGATTTTGCCGATCCCGTCCTTTCGGGATCGAATTCCAGTGATCGTTGATGAAGTGACAACGCTCTGCGGACCGGGTGAATTGATCGATGTCATCATAACCGAAAGGGGAATCGCGATCAATCCATTGCGCCAGGATCTCATTTATGCCACGAAACATTCTTCGCTTCCAATCCGCTCGATTTTGGAGATAAAACATGAAATCGAAGAGACGTGTGGAGGAAAAGCGGATAAACCAGAGCTTGGGAAAAAAGTCGTTGCTGTGATTAAGTGGGTGGATGGAACGATCCTCGATAGCGTTTACCAGGTGCTGGATTGATTGATATTTTCAATTTCAATTTTGAAAGAGCTCGATTCGCTTTTTTTTGAATCGGGCTTTTTTGCTTTTCAATTCTTTTTATCCTTAACTTGCAAACATTATACAGTTATGGACTCAATTCCGAGACGGATATTTCTTCAAATCGCCAACTTTTATGAACAAGATGCAATAGAGGCGCTATTATTATTTTTTAATAAATGGATTGGGGCTTGTGATTTTTATTTTTAATCATTATACTTTTAAAAGGTGTTTAAACAAATCAGTAAATATTCTATAGAACTCATCCCCCCGAACCCCTTCTCTTGACAAGAGAAGGGGGAGCAAAGTGGTCAACAACGAACATTTTCAAAAAGTTACTCCCCGTCTCTTTTTAAGAGAGGGGGCCGGGGGATGAGTTCAAAAAACAACTCACGAAACCGATTTTTTTTCACTATCTAATTTATTGAAATGATCTATCATGCACAAATTTGCATAAACACCCTTTTTTATTCAATGATTCGATTTTTCTGCGATTGCTTTAACAACAACAAGAAAGGTAGAGTTTGATGGAACGGTTCTTAAAGTTTAAAGAAGATGTAAATTTGGATGATTTAAAAAAATCACAATCGGACAATCGAATTCTCATCCTGAGAAAATCTCAAACTACCAATACAGTTCAAATCAAAGTACCTGAGGGAATGTCATCAAAAGAGATTAAGCATGCTTTTGGCAATCTCCAGATAGTCAGAATTTATAATGAATTCCCCTATCCGATAGGTTCCGCAAATATCAGCAGACTTTTCGTTTTGCCTCTGGTAAGATTGTTTCAAAAACATTCTTAAAAAGATGAAAATCGCTGCAATTGAGGTGGGATCAACAAATTCGCATGTTTGACTTTACTCGACACTTTTCTTTTCCTCAAATATGCGAATTGATGATGTATCCCACTCCTAAAGCAAATCAATGCCCGACTAAAATATCCGTGAGGAGATTATTCCTCATCGATAGTGATACTGCCATTGACTGTTTCGAGCTCAATGCTCCCTCCACCTCCATTAATCGAACCGCTCAATGATTTGCGATTTATTCTCCCTGAAACGGTCACTGGGAAATCGGTTCTGATTGATCCGTTGACTGTTGAAGCTTTAATATTAGCTTTAATGCTTGATGAAAGCGTCAATCTTATGCTGCCATTCGTCGTATGCAAAGCGATAGAATCGTCGTTCTGGAACTGATTCGCCTGCAATGCGATCGAGCCATTCGTTGTGCTTCCCGTTGCTGATCCCTGGATTCCTTCAGCCTCGATGCCTCCATTTGTTGTCTTCATCGTGAGTTCACCGTTGACCTCAGAAACGAACACCCGGCCATTTGTTGAACGTAAATTGAGATCGCTCTCCTTTGGAACTCTGATCGTAAAGTTTACAACTACGGATGATCCTGATCCAAAAATCCAGTCAATAAATCCATCTCCTCCCTGCTTTCTTGGATAATCCGGTTCAATCGCAATCCGGTCACCGTTTTTATCAATTAAAATTTCCACTTTGTCCAACAATTGTTCAGCTTCGCGGCGACTGTTCGCTTTTACTTTTATTTCAGCCCGAATTTCAACAGCATTTTTATCCCACGATGTAATTTCAATATTGCCGTTGGTGGTTTTGACTTCGATCATACCATTAGATTGAAAATCTAAAACCTTTTTAAATTCTCGCGTATGAGTATCGGCGACAAGCACCCCGGTGACGATCAAACTAAAAAAAATAGCAACTATCAATACATTGTTCGTCTTCATGCTTTATTCCTCCTGATCAGATTATTGCAGTGAAATGCAACCTGACTGGATTACGTTCTTGCTGGAAATTAGTTGCATTCGCTTTTTATCAACTGCTTTGTCTTTAAATATTTTGAAACCCTTTTTTAAAACATTCGTGTAACTGTATAAAAATATAACCAGGATGACCCAATGAAAATAAAACCTGCTATTTTATATTTAATGCTTCTGGCTTGTTCATTCCAGTGTTCCAGCTCATCGCCGCCAGCAACCCAGGAACTGATAGATCAGGAAGATGCCCGTTTAAACGCGTTCGATGGACTCGAACGATCCATCTTAAAAATTACCTGTTCAGCCTTTTATGAAAATCATTATTTTGCCCCACCATCTCCCGAGCAGCCGAATGTTTCCCAGCAATCTTTGCTTATCAACAAAAAGCTAACCACAAATTCTGTTGCTGGAACAGGTCTCATCATTCTGGAACATGCGAACAAAATTTTGCTCCTCACATGCTTTCATGTCTTCGATTTTGAAGATACGGTAAAAACGTATTATCTGAACAAGAATAAGAAACCGTCCCCATATCTTCAATCGCTTTCAATCAAATATGGGCAAATTGTTTACGCTTCACACAAAAATGGCTCCAATAGTCAGGGCAAAATTATCGCTTTTGACAAAGAAAATGATATTGCCATAATCGAAGCCGACGACGTGGCAAACGATCTGGCTGAAAATCCTTTTCGAGCCTATTTTCCTGCAAAGACCGATATTAAATTGGGAAAAGAAATTTATATTTTGGGATTTCCCAAAGGAATGTTTTTGATTACGAGAGGATTGGCAAGCCCATCAAAATATAAAAATAAATTTATCACCGATATTTCGTTTAATAAAGGTTTTTCCGGGGGAATTGTAATTGCCTTCGATCGAAAAAGCTCAGATTATACTTATCTCGGCATGGCAAATGCGACGGCTTATGACTCACAGACAATCCTTATTCCATCGGAAAGCATTCAGGATTTAAGCTATTATAGAGATTTTCCATATAAAGATGATGTCTACGTCGGTGAGCTGCGAATGATTAACTATGGAATTACCTTCGTGCTCAAGAGTGAAGCGATCTATGACTTCCTAAAACGTGAGACCAATAAATTGAAGAACTATGGTTATTATTCAATCGAAAAACTCCTGAAATAAATTTAAAAGCGACCGAATCTTTGGCGTCTTCATTTTTCGCATTTATTCTTCAATATTGTCATTGCATTTCTTTTATTTTTTTTGTATAATGAATGCCTGCAATTCACGACGACAACAACAAAAATGATGCAAATTTTAGTTGTGGCACATTTGCTGCAATTGCCGGACGCAGCGCATCGAGAAATTTTAGGGAGAAAGGAAATAGTAGATGAAAGCGCTTATTACCAGCGGCGGAAAAGGAACTCGATTACGACCTTTGACACACACACAAAATAAGCATTTAATTCCGATTGCCAATAAGCCGATTTTGCACTATGCCATTGAAACAGTTGCAGAAGCGGGCATCAAAGAGATCGGCATCGTCACCAACTCCGATTGTTCAGAAGTACCGGATGCGATCGGCGACGGGAGCCGTTGGGGTTTGCGCATCACTTACATTCCACAAGAGGCGCCATTAGGGCTGGCGCACGTCGTGAAAATTTCTGAGGATTTTATCGGAGCTGATAAATTTGTTTTTTACCTCGGTGATAATATGGTTGTGGGCGGAATAAAAAGATTTGTCCAGGAATTTGAAAGAGATCATGTCAATTGCTATTTAACATTATCGAGAGTCAAAGACCCAGAACGATTCGGAGTGCCGGAAATAAAGAATGATCGAATTGTATCAATCGAGGAAAAACCGAAACTGCCGAAAAGCAAATTTGCCGTCGCGGGAATTTATATCTACGATCAGAATATTTTTAAAGCTGTCAATAATATTAAACCAAGTCAGCGCGGGGAATTGGAGATTTCCGATGCCCATCAATACCTCATTGATCATAGCTATCAAATTGGCTACTCCGAAATTACCGGCTGGTGGAAGGATACCGGAAAACCGATCGATCTGCTCGAAGCCAATCGTCTGGTTTTAGAACATCTCTCGCCTCACGTCCTGGGAAGTGTGGATAGCAATTCGTATATCACTGGAAATGTAATTATCGGAAAAGATGCAAAAATCGTGAATAGCCATATTCGAGGACCAGTGATCATCGGGTCAGAGACAATCATCGAAAACAGCTATATCGGGCCTTTTACTTCGATCCACAACAGTTGCAGGATTAAAAATAGCGAAATCGAGTTTAGCATTATTTTAAATAATTGTGAAATTCTGGATATCAATGGACGAATTGAAAGCAGCTTATTAGGAACCGATGTGCAATTGGTGAAAGCAAATGCAAAACCGGTAACCCATCGTTTTATTATTGGAGACCAGAGCCGGGTTGAATTAGTGTAGCCATGAAAAAAGTTTTACTCTTATGTTATTACTTCCCGCCAATGGGCATGGGCGGAACCCAGCGGTCTGCCAAATTTGTAAAATATTTGCCGCAATTTAATTGGGAGCCGATCGTCATTACGGTCAAAAATGTTCGCTATTATGCCCATGACAACTCTTTGCTGCAGGAGATCGGCGATCCGAAAATCATCCGAACTGAATCGCTGGATCCATTACGATTGTCAGCCTGGCTGAACAGGACGAAAGCATTGGAAAAGCCCCATTCCCCATCTGATACACGGAAGGGCATATTGAATATTTTGAATCGCATTATCAGTGGCTGGCTGCTCATTCCGGATTCAAAAATTTTATGGCTGCCGTTTGCAATTTACCAGGCTATCAAAATAATAAACAAAAATCACATTCAAGTTATCTACACCACCTCTCCACCGCACTCCGCACATATTGGGGGGATGGCGATTAAGCTGATAACCGGGGTGAAATGGATCGCTGATTTTCGTGATGACTGGACCGGGGGAGAAAGTCAATCCAGCCCAACCCTCTTGCATACATTTATCAATCGGCTGCTTGAAAAATTTGTCCTGAAATATGCCGATCAAGTTATTGGCATGTGCGAGCATCTAACAACAAACTTATTTAACAAAAGCGGCACCATTGAAATGCGTGGTAAATTTACCACAATCATGAATGGATATGATCCTGAAGATTTTTCAGACTTATTAAATTTTTCACCAAATGCCTGTTTTACAATTACTCATTGCGGTTCGATCAGCAAGGTAAGCGATCCCGAACCGTTTTTGAAAGCAATGCAAAATTTATTTCAAAACTATCCTGAACTGACAAATAAAATTCAGGTTCAATTTATCGGCATGGATATCTTTAGCCGTCTTCAAGAATTAGTGACAAATCTTGAATTAAAACCATACATCAAACCAATTCGGTACCTGCCCCATCGGGAAGCATTAAAAGAAGTGATGCGCTCGCATCTTTTATTATTAACAATTTTCAAAAAGACCGATGAGGAAATTATCACCGGAAAGCTTTTCGAATATCTTGCATCAGGCAAGCCGATTTTGTTAATTTCATCTGAAGGAGAAGTTGCCCGGATCGTTAGAAAACTCAAACAAGGATCCGTCGTTCCAAACGATGATATCCCAAGAATTCAACAAGCGATTCTTGAGTATTTGCAAAAATTTAAAAAAAGTGAGTTATCATTCGATCGACCATTATCTGTTCCGCAATTTGATCGCAAGCGACAGACGCAGCAATTAGCTGAAATTTTTGATAAAAGAATTTAAGGAGAGTGAATTATACTGCAAACGGTCATAAATTGAACATTTTTTTATCGTCATTGCGAGGCGTTTTTTGCCGAAGCGAAAGTACGCCTTTGGCGTGCAATCCGTTTCGTGCTTATCATCAGGGGATTGCACGCTGGAGGCGCAGCTACGACTTCGCTCCACTCCGTTTCGCTCGAAATGACCTAAAAGTTTATTTTATGCCCGTGCAAAATATAAATCTTCTGTTCCAATTGTATCAATCGAAATCTTTGAGAAGAAAGGAATGATTTTGAAATTATTCTCACGATTATACTTTGTCATTTTTGTGTTGCAAATTAATATAGCTGCCAGTACCGCTCAGGAATATCTTTGGCCCACCGATGCCAGTCAATACCTGACATCATCATTTGCTGAATACCGCCCAGGACATTTTCATGCCGGGATTGA
>JALOPY010000335.1 GCA_025453735.1 bacterium
TCCAGTGCCAGCGACAGGACATTATTGTCCGGCAGCTCTGAATTATCCGTATTAAACATTAACCACGCATTCGTCTGACAAATGATTTCTGCGGGGGTTAATACATGTGATAATAGAACAATGTTGAACATTATCACACAAAATAACCACAAAGTGCGCCCTGATGCTTTTGCCGAGAAGCGAAATTTCATTGATTTGAACTCATAAAAATAGCTATCAATTTATTAGCTGCATACATGCGTTGCTGGAACAAGCTTGGTTTGCTAACGCAAATATCGCGGCAATTCCAGATTATATTTTCGAAAGACCTCCCGATAGGTTTCTTTCTGACCAACGCCAGTATTCATATCATCTACCATGCCCGTTGTTCCCGTAGTAATCTTTAATAAATCAAGCCAATTTTCATTATATCTCTCCCCGGTCTTGGTTGAATGAACTAACTTCAGGTCGCCAAATCCTCCAATGACCCCAAATAAGAAACAGACACCCTGTTCGACATTATCATAGCTCCACGCCTGGAATTCGCGAAAACCAGAAACATTGGGATAATATTGAATCAAGGAGGGATTGCCATAAACGATCAGAACCCGTCCTCGATCTGAATTCCAGCCAGGAGAATTGAGCAATTTAAAATTGTCATTTGCGTATTGAATCCTTCTCATCAACTCTCGAAATGATTCCAGTGATAAAGTAGCCTTATTGACATCGCGATCCTGCCAAAACCGATACAGGAATAGCTTCTTTGCTTGCTCGGTCGCCAGGTTATCGATCAATTTAATTTCATCGGGCGCTGCGAGATATTTAGTCGAACCAATCGCTAAATCGACGTCATCAGTAGAGAGCATTCCGATTTCACTAGCTGCCATCTGTTGTTCCAGAGGCAGGGCATTCCAATCGGGTTGCGCGATCTCGGGATTATAAACATAGAAGCTGGTTGCCGATGAAGCAAATTCTTTGCCGGTGGAATCGACATTGGAAAACTTCAGAAAATATCTGCCGCCTGGCAATTGCGAAACATCAAACATACCGACTTCGACAATATCATCACTTCGGATTCTTTTTTTCTTATCATAGGCTGGCAGCGCAGCTATTGGCAATCCATTATTATCAAAAATGGCGCGACGGATAGTGAAAAAATCTGCTTTGATCTGGGATAAATTATATAGCTCGAAATAATAAAAAACATTGGGATTATTCTTGCTGTACAGATTCAAGGGGTTGGGCACGACATGGTACTTGTTTTTATGAAAACGATCGTTTTCTTCTGAGCTTCCCGGAGTGATCTGCTGAGCCAGCTCGATATCACTCATTTCAAATTTATCGGGACGAAACGATCGAATATTCAGATCTTTTATAATTACACTGTCGATGACATCAGGAAGTGATAGGTGTTTGCCGACAATTTTAAAATCATAAACACCTGGAATCAATAAATATCGCAACACATCAATCATTACTTGCTGATCTTTTTGTTCGCCTGCTGCGGCAATTTGCACTTCTGTGGTCCAGATATTATTAATAATTGTGCGTTGCTGTTCAAAAACCGTTAGCGATAAAACGAATGGAACAGTCTCGAGTTTTTGACTGGATGAATCCGTCTGGAAGGCGAGCCCATAATAGACTTCGACCAATGTGGTATCTTGATTGAATCGGAACTGGCGCACCTCCAAACTCAAATTTAATAGATCGCTGGCAAAAGTTGAATCCGGAGCGAAGGACATAATCACAGCGAGGAACACGGCAAAGAATAATAGTTTTTTCATGGCATTAATAAATTCCTTTTTTCATAGCGCAGCATAGCTGCAAATAAATTGCTCAACACCAAGATCACCCGCCAGTTGGCGGGGATTCGCCTTTCGGCGAACACGAAGTAAACGCTAAGTTCACGAAGAAAAAAATAATCTTTTTTTGTGTCTTTGGTTCTTTCTTGGTGACCTGGTGTTTGAAAGCCTTCTTGCAAAAAAAATGCAAGATTAATTTGGTAATAGAATAAAAATGAAAAGGATTGGCTCTAATGGAAGAGCCAATCCTTTTGCAGTTGTTAATTTTTAAACATCCCTGTTATTAAAACATCAGGGAGAATGTGAACCATTGATTGGCATCAAACCACTTGGTGTCCCGATACGCATAATCGAACATGATTGTCGATGAGCCAGCGATTTTGTATTTGATGCCCGCACCGGCAGTGAAACCAAAGATATTATCATTCGCATCACCTTCCGGCATTCTGGCATAACCGCCGCGCAAGAACACCATGTTGTTGAAGCCATATTCAACACCGCCGGATAACTCATCCATACCGTAGTTTTGGTTGCGGTAGTTGGTGGCAAACGTCACAACATGCTGATCTGAGGCGCGATAATCATAAGCAACGCCAATTTCAAACGTGCTGGGCAACTCGAATTGCTGCGCTTCGAGGCGAAGGTCAATGGGATCTGTACCAGATTCAACATAAGGCAGGTTGACGGATCGCTGTAAATCTTCGCCACCGAATTTCATCGACCCACCAAAATTGTTGAGGGTCAATCCCATGCGGACACCATAATTGCTCACATATTGCACCCCAACGTCGAAGGCAAGCGCTGAGGCACTCATTCGCATAAAGCTTTCTGAGATTACTTTCGCATTGACGCCGAAGAAAATGCGATCGGTCATCTGCCGCGAAAAGGTGAGTCCCAGCACTGTAATATTCGGGCTGAAAGTGATCCCGGTACCCTCGGTTTCGTACTCAGTTGTTTCTTGAATTTCACCAAAATCAAATATTTTGGCGCTGAATCCAAACGAACCAAGTCTTCCAAACTTCGAGGAAACTGCAAAATAGTTCAGTTGTGTATCTGCAATCCATTGCAAATTGCAAAAAGTTGCCTCGGCAGTTGCTTCTGATGCTGCTAATCCAGCCGGGTTCCAATAAATGGCTTCATTACCAGTCACCATAGCATTAAAAGCGCCGCCCAGCGCGATCCCTCGTGAGCCAACCGGAATTAATAATTCCTGCGCTCCTGCACCGCCAACTTTGTCTTTATTTCCCGCAATGGATGCGGTTGCACTACACAATAGTGCAAGCATAACGATCAAAAGCAGGGTTTTCTTTATTTCCATTTTATTCATCTCCAAATTTATTTGAACCTATTAAAATTTAACAATCAGTTATGAGATAAATTTTACAAGTTTTTCAATCGTTGCTGCCGGAAAACAATGGCGAGCTTCAGGATCTTTTCACCAATGCCAGGAACCTCGATATGCGCAAAATAGAAACCACTGGCAACCGGTAAATTGTTTTCATTTCTCAAATCCCAGCGCATTGTGCCAACTGCTCGCGCACCCGTTGCGACAATCTCGGAGTGCTCCAGCGTCCTGATTAACTGCCCGGCTGTCGAGAAAATTCGGATGGTACATTCCTCAGGCAGGTTAACAAACACAACGTTTTCCTGGTGCAGCCCTCGCTCATTGAGATTGTAAGCAAGGTAAGGATTGGGATAAACATTGATTATATCCAATCGCTGCTTAGCATCTTCGACGACGCCATGCTGCTGACCTTTGATCGAGAATTTGAAACGATCGGGCTGTAACGTAACAGGCTTACCTTTGACATCCACTGTCATCTCTTTTCCAACTACTGGCAAGGGTTGCGGGAAAGTAAATTCGATGATGTCACCTTTGTTCCACACCGCATTGGGACCCAAAACAAATGTCCACGTTGCCATCGTGTCCTGACCCGTAAATGCGATGTTATGAACCTGCTCATCGTACTGAGACGCGACAACGTAAACGCGGCAATCGCCTCGTGGCGCCCAGGTTGGCACAAAATCAGCGTCATTAAGCTTTTGCCTATTGTCGGTAAACGAGACATTCAGTTGAATGTTTCTTTCCATATCCCATACTTCAAAGGGAACCCGAACTAAAAATGGAACTGCAGAACCTGGAGTTGGATTTGCAGGATGTTTGCCGAAATTTCCTGGATCGCTGAACCAGAATAAAAACGTTGCCAGGCTTCCACCAGAGGTCACTGTTCTGGTATTCGGATCATAATCACCGGTGAAACGAACTTGCAGAGGATTGAATGCGATCGCTCCGCTTTTTGTGCCTTTCTTGAACTGTCCATCCTTGGCATAATCCGTCGTCGCTAGTTTTAATCGAAAAGGACTTGTCAAAGCGGTTAGCATCGTTGGATCTGAGCCTGCGCTCAACAATTCAGGAGTAAAGGTCTTTATCGGTTCTAAAATAAAGTTGGCATCAACACCAAGAAAGAAATCAATCCCCTTATTCAGGTAAGCCGTTCGATTATCGATATTCGTATCGAAACCATACTCTGCGATGTTTGTATAAGCAGGAACCGCCTGACCATTCTTCCATAATGTCCAGGATTGATC
>JALOPY010000336.1 GCA_025453735.1 bacterium
AAATTGGCAGGCGAAATATTGAGACATCAAATGTAGTCAATTCAAGCATTCTCAAAAAAAGGAAAAATCAATGAAGATCAATCATTATAATCAAATCCAAGAAATCCAAGTCCTCGATCCCAATGTCTCTGGCGTATCCCGACGCGTTCTCATTTCTGCCGCAGACAACGCGCCCAATTTCACCATGCGGCTATTCCATGTCGAACCCGGCGGCTACACCTATCATCATTCCCATGATTTCGAGCATGAAATTTTTATTATCGAAGGCGAAGGCGCAGCGATAACAGAACATGGCTCGCTGCCTTTTCAAGCCGGCTATGCGATCCTGGTCGAACCGAATGAAGTTCATCAATTGAAAAACACCGGAACGACGCGCATGAGTTTTTTATGCCTGGTGCCGAATCGTGGACATAAATGAAATGTGGGACAAGATGGCATCTTGTCCTACACTTCAGTTTTCAAATAAGTCCTCTCAATAATATCATGGGTCCTCTCAGCGAGTTTTTTCGCTTGTTCGAGAACAGTTTTTTCATCGATAAGTTTCTCCGACAGGGGAGGATTGATAATGATATCCACTTCAAAGCCCTTCAAATTCAGTACGCCCCAGAAATGATCCACAAATGTCATATCACTGTGCCAGGTCACGAGATCACAATTGTCAGGCCCGAAGGGTTTTCCATTCACTGATGTGTAACGAATGGTGATGGGCAGAATGGGGATTTCCGCCAGTATCGGTGACGAAAAAATCCCTTTTTTGAACGGCAAAACTCCTTCGCCATTGGACGATGTCCCTTCTGGAAAGATCAAGATGGTTAAGCCCTGTTTTAGATATTTTGCGATTTGTCCAATATAAGGTTTGGTTGCTGTAGGTCCTCGCTGGCTGCGATCAACGAATATCGTTCCTCCCAGCCACGCTAATTGTCCCAGCAGCGGCCAACTGCGGACCTCTTTTTTTCCGACGAACAATCCCGGTCTTTTGCACCCGACAAGAATAATATCCAGATAGCTCAAATGATTGCCGATGATGAAATAATTCTGCCCTTGTTCGATTAAATCTCCATTGACCAGATTGACTTTAATACCCAACACAAAGGTATTCAAATTTGCCCATACTTTGGTTAAAAATGTCACCAATTTGCGATGATTGATTCTTCCAAAAAGCAATGCAATTGGTGCTGCAAGCATCGCAAGTACCAAAAAGAACAAATTAACTGCCAGAAATCCAACTAAACGAAAAACCCGACGCATATTCACATCCTTTTCATTTTCATCAATGATTCTAGTTTTTTCTTTTTGCTTTTATACCGACAATAACAACGATTAGCGTATTATGCCGCATGGATTGGAATACGACAAACGCGATTGCAGCAAATCCATTCAAAGGTTTTAAACCTTTGAATGGGTCTGCATTAACAATCGACAACTAACAAACTGTAAATCTTTTTATTTAATTCGTCTGAAAATGTTCCTGATATCGCTTCGTAATTTGATCGGTCGGCAATAGAATCAGCAAGTCCGTCGTGCCAAATTCGGCATCCAGCGCAGGCTCGCCACAGATCAATGCGCCGGTCCTGAAATAGCCTTTGATCAGCGGGGGAATTTTCCTGGTGATTTCTTTGCAGTTATCAAGCGGCATGTCGTCTCGTAATCCAGGGACGATACATTTCTCAACCGGGTACACTCGGAACTCTTCCCCGGCATAATATTTCGATTTCAGATACGTATAAATCTGGCTGACTTCATCGACATCATGCGTGTGCAAGCTGCCGCAGCCAAACATATATTTCGCATTCGTTAATTTTAAATATTTTGCAATTCCTGCCCAGAGCAAATTGATAACGCCGCTGGCCCGAAAATCCTTATGCACGCAGGAACGTCCCATTTCAAGCACCTCGTCGGGCAACCTTCTCAAATTTCTCAAATCAAACTCCCCCTCCGAGTAAAAACCCCCATTTTCAATCACTCGTGATTTGATTAGCAAGCGATAGGTGCCAACGACGTTGTTTGAAGTTTTATCAATTACGATCAAATGATCCGCATGTTCGTCATAGTGATCCTGGTCCAGCCCGGTTTCCCATGAGGAATCAAGCCCTTCATTCATTTCAATATTGAAAACCTCGAATCGTAACCGAAGCGCTGCTGTGACTTCCTCATCAGATTCAGCTAATTTAACGAGAAAATTTTCAAACTCCATATCAAACGGGATAGAAAATTTTGGCGATTTGTCTGGCATGCGTTCTTTCCTTCTATTGATGATTCATATTTTTGCTAGTTAGTTTTAACCACTATAAAAAAATAATAGCCTTAATTTGCATAATTAATGTTACAATGTCAAGCGCTGAATGTAATAATAATGTAAATATTTTTTTCTTGATTCTCAATTTAATAATCATTATCTTTTCCGACTTTATGAACGATTATAAGGCGTTTCGGGACGTGAATTAAATAACTCCGCCCTTGTCGGATCTCTACTATAATAAAGATCCGCCGAAGGAGGATTTCCCATTTACGAATGATCCTTGCTCATAGCAAGGCAAGATTGCTTTGGCAAATGAGTAACTTATAAAGGGTGTTTAAGCAAATTTGTGCATGATAGATCATATCAATAAATTAGATAGTGAAAAAAAATCGGTTTCATGAGTTGTTTTTTGAACTCACCCCCCGGCCCGCTCTCTTAAAAAGAGACGGGGAGTAACTTTTTGAAATTGTTCGTTGTTAACCACTTTCCTCCCCCTTCTCTTGCCAAGAGAAGGGGGCCGGGGGATGAGTTCTATAGAATATTTACTGATTTGTTTAAACACCTTTTTATACTCAAGCAGGTTAGAAATTTCAGTAGTGAGGTGATCACGGAAACTGATTCCATCGCTTGGAGCGATGGAATCAGTCGAATTCCCGTAGCGATTTGACCATGAAAAACCAAACCGTAATGAGTATAACTAATTCACAGTCCTTAGACAGCGAACCGTTTATCAGAAATCAAGGATTGATTATGACTCGATCTCCAAACGATAACTTTTCAGCCGAATCCAATATGACAGATTTAAATGACACATCATTTCCAGCCCACGAGGAAAATCGCAATGTCGAATCTCAAGTGTATTCCAGGGAATTATGCAATCAATTGCAGCAACTTGTCACTGACTCAAATCTTGAGATAGCTTATCCCCCCTCCCGTTATGATACTGGTGATGTACTCACCTATAATTTAATCGGCATCTGTCCCGATGTTCGAGGGCGTGCAGTTTTTGAAGTTGATAAATTTATCGGCGGCGGATTCGCGGGACAGGTCTATCGCGTAAAATTGATTGAAAAAGAAATTGATGGCGCTCCGAACCTCCTGAATCTTGAAGTTGGCAAGAAATATGCGATCAAAATACTCATTCCTCCTTCTCGATTTTCCGTGCTGTTTCGAAATTTCATTTATTGGCTGGCATACCAGGGACCTTTTTCCGCCCAGGTTAATTTCTCCGCAGCCAGGGTTGGTGTTATCTGGCAAAAATTAATTCGCCGTGGCGCAAAAATCTATTTTGGCAGCGAACACACGATTGTCGATACCTATGCAACGTTCTATGATGAAAAGTTGAACAGTTTCGGTGAGGTGAACGAATGGGTGAGCGGCAGAAACTGGAAATTCGAGATCGATGATAAAATTTTCCAGAGAAAACATGCCAAAAAGCTCGATCCGATTCCTGATGACGGCTCTGTCAATTCACCCGAATATTTAGCGAAACGAAAATTCATGGCAAAGCTGGTGCAATTGCTTCACGATATGGGAGCGCCCGAGCTTGCCCGACAATACGAATGGGCGACCATGAAGAGCCAGCCCAATGCGCTGAAACGAATTGACTCGCCTGATGAAAATGGAAGCGATCTGACAGCTATCGATTTTCGAGCCGGATTGGCTCTTTTGCCGTTCCTGCCAATGAGCCCCGCCGACTTTAAATTGATCATCAAAGGATTGTTCCGGGGAAACCTGGTTCAATTCGATCGAGGAAATTTGAGGAAATTGGATGCATTTATTCAGCAGCACCAGCATGAGTTTGCTGATCTAATGCCGGCTTATGAAGAGCTAAAAGTATGGGAACCCCAATATCGGCAATCGGTTCCCGACATTTCTCACCAGGGAATAAAACTAATTTACAGCCGGTCATTGCGCAAGAATGTCAAAGCAGGATTGATTCGTGGCTGGGAAAGCAAAAATTTGGTCGATGAAAAGCATAAAGAAAAATTAAACGGCTCCTTTTTAAAATTTGTTATTTTTTATGTTCTTGGCATCATTCCCCTGCTCGGCAAATTTATCCGTAAATTATGGGGCAATGAACAATATTCACGGCATATCAAAAATATCCTGGTTAAAAAAGGTTA
>JALOPY010000337.1 GCA_025453735.1 bacterium
CGACGACGCGCGCGTCATCATCGTCTCCACGCACTGCAAAACGGGCGAGCGCATCGCGCGCATTGACCAGCCTGTCTTCAAACAGCAATACGGCGACATGATCGTCGGCTTTCACGAAGTGGACAGCCTCGTCCCCGACGAAGCCACAGGCGAGATGGTCGGCATCGCCGCATTGAAAAAGGTCATCGCCGAACACGCCGCAAAACTCGAACAAATGGGGATGGGCTTCAACCGCGACTGGAAAGCCGCCCGCGACGAACTGCTTGTTTACCCCGAGCCGCGCATCTCATTCTCGACCTTTAGCGGAGTCTGCGCCGCACGCGGCTTGAGCGGAATCGACACCGAGACCCTCGCCCACCTGATGCACGACCTCGGCTACATCGTCCACTACAGCGATGACGAAAAACTCTGCGACGACGTCATTTTGAAACCCGAATGGCTGACCAAAGCCATCGGCTTCGTGCTCGAAGACCGCGCCACGCAGGACGCCGAAGGCATCCTTCCCGACGCGCGTCTGACCCAGGTCTGGCGTGACCATCCCTTCAAGGATGAACCGCGCTACGATCCCGCCCTCTACCCCTTCTTCCTGCGCCTGATGGAAAAATACGACGTCTCCTACCGCCTGCCCGAAGAGCGCCACGCCAGCCTCGTCGCCCAACACGTCCCGCAAGTGCGCCCCGACCTGCCCTGGCTGCCCGAAGAGAATCCACCCGCCAACCTGCGCCGCATCGCCATGATCTGCGCCCTGGAAGAAGACCCGCCCGGCCTGGTTCCCTGGATGATCGTCCGCACGCACGACTACGCCGTCGAGCAAAATCATCATCGATTGCATTGGCAAAAAGGTGCCTTCTTGCGTCACGAACCGCACGGCGAAGCCATGCTGGAAAAACGCGGGCGTGAATTTCACGTCTATGCACAGGCGGATTGGCCTGAATATTTCCTGAACGTGCTCCAGCATACTTTGCAGAAATTGATCACCGACAATTGGCCTGGTCTGGAAGGGCGTTATGGCTTTATGGTTCCTTGTCCCGAAATCGTTAAAGGTCAGAATTGCAAAGGGCGTTTCAAAATTCAGGCGTTGCGGCAATTCCTGGTGGAAGGTGATTCAACCGTCCGCTGCCAGGAGTGTTCGTGCAAACTCTCCATTGCTGAGTTGCTATTTGGTTTCGAGGACACCAGGATAGAAAAACAATTACAGGCAATTGAAGATCGGCTTGTCGGTTGGGAAAGCCGCATTGCCAATTACTTCATGGCGTTGATGAATGCCATCGCCGATGAGGCCAAAAGCGGTCCCCGACTGTTTACTTTCACGGGGGCGGATGCGAAGTGGTCGCTACAACAGCTATTCTCAAGGCCGATGAAACTTCACTTGTGGTGTGAAGCCGAAGGCTGTCAGCACCCCGTTTATGAGGAAGGCAAGGGTGTTTACGAAATCAAACAAACACGCGAATGGGTCACCAGGATCGCGCCTTACGCAAATTTTGTCCTGAGCGTGCTCAAAACGGTGGCGCCGATGGCACGCCCGGGCATCGATGCATTTTTTGGCGCTAAGACCACCGAGAAATGGGACATCAAAGATCACTTGGATTTAGCGAAAGCCATCAGCGATAAGCTGCCGAAAGAAATAATGGATTCCGATCGCGACGCGTTGCAACGCGATATGCTCAGTCGACCTGAACGGTCTGGCATCCTGGCGTTGCATGCTTTGCTCAAAGAATTGGATCCCTCACAAGCAAAACTGGGGCTGCATCGCGTCGCAACCTACACGGGCGATTACCGTTGGTTGTGCAAAGATCACTATGAAGCCTGGCAACCCAATATTCCGGATGTGATTAAGTCGCACGAATAAGGCGCTAAAGACCCCAGCTTCGGCGGCTTCGTCCACGAGATGAACCAGCGCTAAGAATTTCTGTGGATGCATCCGCACTCTGAAAAACAGCATTGCCTGCAACGAGATTCTGCTAATATGGGCGTTATGCGCCATATAAAAAAAACAAAGTACATTAAAAGGGATCTAACATGATTTCATTCAAAAAGACAATCTTACCCATCTTCCTGGCAACCATCTGGATCAGCCTCTCTGAATTCGTTCGGAATGAGTTGTTGTTCAAAACTTACTGGATCGACTATTACCAAAAGCTTGGACTGGTTTTCCCATCAGAACCGATCAATGGCGCGATGTGGGGATTGTGGTCGCTGTTATTTGCCATTGCTATTTTCATCATTGCAAAAAAATTTTCATTGATACAAACGACGTTGCTTGCCTGGCTGGTCGGTTTTATATTGATGTGGGTGGTTATTGGCAATCTGGGTGTTTTGCCGTATGGATTATTATTATTTGCTATCCCCTTGAGCTTGCTGGAGTCCTTCATCGCGGCTTACATCATCAAAAAAATATCCTGAATGTGGAGATAAAAATGGCAGAACCAAAACAGCAATTTGCCACCATCGATGAATACATTGCCAGCTTCCCAAAAGACATTCAGGCGATTCTGGAACAGATCCGGGCGACCATTCGAAACGCTGCGCCCGATGCGGAAGAGGCAATTAATTATCAAATTCCGACCTTTACGCTTCATGGCAATTTGGTGCATTTTGCAGCTTTCAAAAAACATATTGGTTTTTATCCGGCACCTTCAGGAATCGAGAAATTTAAAAATGAATTATCTGCCTATGAGGGAGCGAAAGGATCAGTCAAATTTCGGCTCGATAAACCAATTCCGTATGAATTGATCAGCAAAATTGTGGCATTTAGAGTGCAGGAAAATTTGGAAAAAGCAAAGGGGAAAAAGAAAGGGTAAATAAAAGCTGGCAACACGAGAAGACAAAATCCGCCCCCTATTCATATATTCAACAGTTATAGGCGAGTTGAAAAATTATATTTTTAACCTGCCATAGGATAAACCAGAACATATAGCTATGACTCATTAATTGGCGGGCAAAGTTAAGCGATTATTGGAAGGAACGGAAAGCAGAATAAAGAAAATTGGTTTTAAAAAATCAAAAAGCTAATTCATATCTTGTTTGGAATACAAGCTCCGAAAATTAGTGTTTCGAGGCGCAAAAATTACAAAATATTCTGTTGACAAATGAAAATAAATTTTTATACTATAAATGCCTTTGCTTTATAGATATGAAACTTGAAACAGGTGGCGATTCTCCTGCTGAACCGATCATTCATGTGTAATATTCTCCCAACCTGACCATACTATTCCAGCCACCTGCTCAGAAAAGAAGAAAGGATTGAATTTCAAGTGAAACTTAATTCGCAACCTGGAGCTAAGGGACATGAATTAAATAACTTTCCCATTTGCAAATGATCCTTGCCCATAGAAAGGCAAGATTGCTTTATCAAATGAGTAACTTAATAAATTCACAGTCCTAAATGGATAAAGAATCAGCCGCCTGATAAAATTCATGAAAGGCCAGGAGTTTTATTGTTATGCAAGATAAAAGGCAAGCCAGGAGCAATCATAAAAAACAACTTTTTCCTATCTATATTAATTTTGCTATTCCCTTGTTTACTATATTCTCAGATAATACAAATAAACATGGGCAAAGTAGATGAGGACATTTCTTTTCAAATAGGTGTTCGACTTTATAACAAGCTTTTCTATAAAAAGGAGAAAAAATTTTGGTGATAGTAGTTTGTCTGTTTGGGCAGATGAGGGATTCGATACCAATTCCATAAGCAAATATTGGAAAATAATTAATGACCGTAATAAAGATAGAGACTTTAAAAATGCAGTTTATGCGCTTGAAAACGATGGTAATTTTGAAAATCGCAAAGCGGCTATATGTATTTTATTGAATTTTAGTGAAAGAGAACAAACATATTTGATGATATGCTCAATAAGGTTAGAAATTTCAGTAGTGAGGTGATCACGGAAACTGATTCCATCGCTTGGAGCGATGGAATCAGTCGAATTCCCGTGCTGATTTGACCATGAAAAACCAAGCCTTAATGATTATATTTAATTTATTTTTCGATAATCAAAGATAACCGGATTAAAACATCATAAATAGATAAATGGTGCACATCTCATTTGGTCAGTTCGAGATCGGTGTCCCGAATATCTCTCGGTTTGGATTAGGAACTATTAATTTCGGACAGTTTACAATAGCTGATTATTCGATCGCCCAATTTCTGATCATCCCAACGCTAAACTGCCGCTGTACAATGATATCTATGGTTATCTAGAAGATCCCCATCCCAGGGAACTGCATTCGGCTAAATTTGTAGAATTTTCTTTTGAATGTTTCAAGAATATGGCACTGTTACACCAGTGGATCAGGGAAATATTGGATCAGAATAAAGGATGACAATTTAAATTATTTTTTCAACAACGATACCAATAAATACAA
>JALOPY010000338.1 GCA_025453735.1 bacterium
GATTCTGTTTCGAATATTTGGTGCTGTTTAATTTGTTTTGTCCGGCGCAACCAACAAAAATTATACTGACTATCACAATTATCAAAAAACCATTTCTTTTCATTTTAGCTCCATAACCATATAATTACATAAAAGATCAACTTCTCAAATTGAACACTACAATTTAACTTTTGACAGGGGTGGAAGTTTCATTATCAAAATCGAGCCCGTCGGGGCTGGAATTTGGTTTTTCAATCTTATGCATGGTGATCCCGGTGTAGCCATAAAAAATTGAAATCAATGGATTGATCAGATTTAGAAATGCAAAAAACACAAACGAGAAGGGATGCACTCCCAGGGTTGCAAACATAAACGCGCCGCAGGTATTCCAGGGAATCAATGGAGAGCTGAGCGTGCCCGCATCTTCCAGGCATCGCGACAGGTTTTTGGGGTGTAATCCGCGTTTATCAAAGGCACTTTTATACATTCTGCCTGGCACCACGATGGAGAGGTATTGATCGGGCGCAATGATATTCATGGTGATACATGTTGTAATTGTAGCGAGAACCAATGAACCGGTACTTTTCGCCGCTTTCAAAATCGAGCTGGCGATGCATTCTAACATTCGACTTTTTTCCATGATCCCCCCAAAAGATAGCGCGCACATAATTAATGAAACAGTATAAAGCATACTTTCCATTCCGCCGCGGGAAAGAAGATCATCCACCATGACAAATCCTGTTTTTGAAACAAAGCCGCTAAATGAAACATTGACCACATCAGCGAGAGCGCTCTTTTGAAAGATCACTGCGCAGAGTCCTCCAATCAAAGAGCCTCCTAATAATGCCGGTATTGCTGGTATTTTTTTAACTACCATTAAGATTACAAGACAGGGCGGAATAAGCAGAATTGGGCTCAGGCTAAAATTGGCTCGCAGCGTCGTTATTATCGTTTCGACATTTTCGACTTGCATTTCAGCGCCCGCGTAACGTAATCCCAGGATCGCATAAATTATCATTGCAATCGTCCAGCTGGGACCTGTCGTGTAAATCATGTGGCGAACATGCGTAAAAAGATCAGTCCCTGCCATGGCCGGAGCCAGGTTTGTGGTGTCAGACAGCGGCGACATTTTGTCTCCAAAATAAGCGCCTGAAACAATAGCGCCGGCGACCATTGGCAAGGGAACTCCCAAGCCTTTGCCAACGCCGATTAGCGCAATGCCAACAGTTCCTGCAGTTGACCAGGAGCTACCTGTGGAGAGAGAAACCAACGAGCAGATAAAGCAAGTTGCAACCAAAAAGATCGAGGGAGACAAAACTTTGAGCCCCCAATAAATCATGGTCGGGACAATTCCGCCCAATATCCAGGTGCCAATAAGAATGCCGATAATCATCAAAATGATGCAAGCTTTTAGCGCGAGGGTAATGCCCTGGACTAAGCCATCTTCGAGCTCGTTCCAGCTATAGCCCAATCGCAACGCCATGATTGCAGCCACTGCTGTGCCGGCGATTAATGGAATGTGGGGACTCGACCCAAACTTTAAAATTGCAAACCCGAGAAAAAACATAAGTAGCAGGACTGGAATCAAAGATTCGATAAGTAAGGGCATTCTTTTTTCGCTGGTATTGGTTTCCGGCATCAAATTTCCTCCTGAATCAGTCTAATGTTTTAGCGTCAATTTATGAAGGGTTAACGACGTGAGATAAAATAACTAGCCCAATTGATTGTCCGATTGTCGTTGCTTGCAGCTACCGTAAATTGGAAAATGGTCAATTTATTTAATCTCACGTCCTGAACATACCAATAATTTAAGAAAAAGTAAAGCAAAAATTTTAACTTTCTATTTCTTTTGATGCGCGTATTTTTTTGCCGCAATTTCAACGGGACTGAAGCAGAATAGCAGTTCTGGATTTTTAACAATTCTTCAAATGAATAAACAATATAAATATTGTATTTTTAAAAAATATTGTTTACATTAATGGCGTTTTCAGCGAGATGGATTTTGCTATTTCAAATTAAAAACTATGTAATCGTTTGAGGATAGAGAAGGTCAGACAACATGAAAAAAATCATCATTACTATTCTATTGGTATGTGTTGCATCAGTATCACGCCAATGTTTTGCAGATGAGATTCATTTTATTTCCCAGCCGGAAGACAGTCTTTTTCGGGATACCTATTGCTGGTTGCCGGGCAATCAATTTCGTCCGATGATTTTATTAGACGGTGAGTGGGAATGTCGCGTCTCGGAAAAAGATGCCTGGAAAAAAGTAATCCTGCCCGCTGCTACTGATTACGATGGAGAAATTACTTTCCGACGGTTCTTTTCGGTGGATTCAAATCTCTCCAGGCATCCTTTTAAATTGGTCTGTTATGGAATCAACTATTATAGTGCAATTTTGATCAACGCCAAATTTATCGGAAGCCACTCCGGAGGGTATAGCTCGTTTGCATTTAATATCGCTGAAGAAGTTCTCTTCTTCAATAGAGAAAATGTTATTGAAATTAAAGTAAACACCCATCTTTCGAAGCATACGATCCCTCAGCAATTCCAACCAGAAGGCGTGCAAAAAACCGGCGGCATTTATCGTTCGCTTTATCTCCTGGCGCAGCCAGAGCTATCACTCGACAATGTACAAATCAACACTGTTCTTAATGGAAATTATTCTGAATGCGACATCGATATCAATTTTCAAATCCACGATCGCTTTAATGATTTTAAAAATTTAGAGCCGTTGCGATCGTATCGTTCACCGCGATACGAGTATGCGATTGAAATAACGACATCCGATGAAACGAAGCCAGTATTGCAGGAAAAAAATGACATCGTCATTGATTCTTACCAACTAACCCGTTCCCTGTCATACAAGACTGGCATCAAAAAACCAGAGCTGTGGAGTCCAGAAACTCCCTCGCTTTATCATTTAAAAATCCAGTTGTTGTATGGCAAAGAAGTTATCGATGAAGTGACAGAGACGTTTGGAATAAAAAAACTGGAAATTCAAAATGGCGATATTTATTTAAATGGAACCAGGCTAATCCTAAAAGGCGTAAATTGGAGTGAGGATTATCGCATTGCTGGCGCGTTATTGGATCGAGGACAGCTTTTGAAAGAAATGGAGCTTATCAAGCAGCTTCATGCCAATGCCATTCGAGTCATCAACCATCCGCCACACCCGATGCTTCCTGCGCTTTGCGATAGTCTCGGCTTATTTCTGTTGCAAGAGATTCCGCTAAACTGGACGCCTCTCGCGATTAAGAAAGCAGATGTTTTTGTTAAACATGCCAGCGATTATTTAGAAGAGGTCATCCTTCGAGATCGGTCGCGAGTCTCGGTTTTTGGCTGGGGAATCGGGGGACAGTTTCTGTTCGATGCGCCTGAAACTCATAACTATTTTTCTCATATAAAACAGAATGTCAACAAGTTAGACAATCGACCTTTCTATACCTGGAATAGTCCCCCGTCGAAAGCAGCGAGTATTGATTCGAATTTGATTGCGGGACAATCCGTTTTTAACCAGGATAAGATTAAGCTCCAGCGAATCCTGTCGCGCTGGGTCGCACAGGATAAAAATCAGCTTAAAATTGTTTTTTCTTATGGCGCTCCACAACTGGGGCTTGAGGCGAAAAATCAAGATCAGGTGATTATTGAAGAATATCAAGCCTTAAAAATAATTGACGCGTGGGGAACAATTGTGAAATTTCCGGAAATCGATGGCTACTTTATAACCGCGCTTTCAGATTACCAGGGCAATTATCCATCGTCAGTTTTGGTTCAACGTCCCCATAATTACCTTCGTCCTTTTGGACTAACAGATTATCAGCACAAAAAGAGACTTGCTTTCGAGGCGGTCAGATCGCTTTATCAAGAGGGAAAGTATCGCTACAATCCCGGCCTCGAATTGAAGACCGAATTCCCCGCGATCTTTCCAATGGTTGGAATTGCAACAATCCTGATCTTCTTATTTCTTGTGAATGGTCGTCGCTACTTCCGCAGCAATTTCAGCCGAATTTTTATTCATCCTCATGGCTTTTTAGTGGATTTGCGCGATGGACGCAAGGTTCCTCCTTCGCACACATTATTTTTGGCGCTGTTCGTATCCATCGGCTCCGGCTTAATCCTGGCGTCGCTGTTGACTTTTTACAAAAATTATTTCCAGATCGATCATTTGATCACACTGATATTCCCCGATGCAGAATCGAAAACTTATATTTCTCAACTTAGCTGGGAGCCCGGCTATGCCGTATTATTCTTCTCACTAGTCAGTTTTCTCGGATTCGTTCTCCTGGGTGTATATTTTAAGCTCATTGCGCTGCTGAGCGGAAATCGGTTTTCAGTGACACAATCTTTGATAACCCCGTTCTGGATTGCGGGAAATGTTTTTTCATTTTCATAATTAGCGTGTCTGCTATCGTTGGATTCGTGCTTTATTATTACCAGGCAAATTATGGACTATTCGATTACTTGAAATACTATTTTCAGTATTATCACGACCAAATATTCGCCAGCGCGATACGCTGACGTTTGTGGTATGGCGCCGTAGAAAAAATTCATGAATTTTCTCTACGGCGCTATACCACAAACTATACCACAAACGTCAGCGCATCGCGCTGGCGAATATTTGGTCGTGATAAAACTGAAAATAGTATTTCAGGTAATCGAATAGTCCATAATTTGCCTGGTAATAATAAAGCACGAATCCAACGATAGC
>JALOPY010000339.1 GCA_025453735.1 bacterium
TTTCAGGACGCAATGGCGTGGTAAAATCTTTGAACGCCCACTGCGCATTGCCCGTAAACCAATCCAGTTGCTCCGAGACCATCAAATGCCAATCAAACAGATCAACGATATAATTTTCGCTCCAATCTCCTGCCTCAGAAATTCGCTCGATATTAATCATATTGGGCTGTTCGGCCCACTCATCTTCTTTGACCAAACCTTGGCCAGTAATGGGATTTTCCGTATGCCTGCCCACGTGGCTGGATCCGCCATATTCGGCATGAAAAAATCGCTCATATTTTTTCCGTGACGAAGTCAATGCTTTTTCATAAGTTTTATATACACCCGAATACCAGCCCGCCCAGATCGATGGCGAAAACACATCGGTGATTTCTGCGCCATCATAAAATTTCCGCATCGTGGTCAATCTGCCAGGATCGAGCTGGTGGGCTAAATTATTTAGCTCAGAGACAAACGCTTTGAGCGAATCAATATTATCTCCATCTGGAAAATCGGGCAGCCAGTAAAGCTCATTTCCCACAGACCAGAGGATGATGCTGGGGTGATTGAAATTTTGCAGGATTTGCTCTTTCAAAAGCCGCCTCGTATTCGATTTCCAGACTTCCTTTCCCATGCCGCCTCGGCACCAGGGCAACTCATCCCAAAGCAGCAGCCCAAGCTCATCACAGGCACGATAAACCTCGGGATCCTGCGGATAGTGAGCCAGTCGCACAAAATTAGCGCCCATCGCCTTGATCATTTCCATATCTTTTCGATGCAACGAATCGGGCAGGGCGTTGCCCAGGCCTGCATGATCTTCGTGGCGATGCGTACCCCGCAACAGCAGTCGTTTTCCATTTAAATAAAAAGGACCATGTTCTTTAAATTCAGCCCAGCGAAATCCAAACCGCTCTGAAGCCTGATCGACAATTTTATCTGATTTCAACTGAACCACCATTTCATACAAATTCGGAGCATCGGGTGACCAGAGCGCTGGCTTTTTTAACGTCGGCAATTTTAAGGTGATATTATTTGTTCCTGGCTTGATTGAATTTTTAATTGGTTGCTTTGAAACGATTTTTCCCTGGGGATTTTTAATGGCAATTTCAATTTCAAACTCCTGTTCTTTTTTTCCAGAATGAATCAGAGTCAGAAAAGCGGATGTTTCGGCCGACTTTTCATTGACTTTTGGGGTGCTGATTTGAATTCTTTCGATAAACGTTGGCTGCAAAATCTGCAACCAGACATCACGAGTAATTCCACCGAAGATAAAAAAGTCGGACTTCTGTGATGGAATAATGTCAGGATTGATTGAATTATCGACACGGACATCAATTCGATTTGTTGCCCCTTTTTTAATAAATGGAGTGACATCCACAGCAAATCCAACATAGCCACCAACATGCGAACCAGCCTTTTTTCCATTGACAAAAACATCACATGAAATATTGACACCCTCAAAATAGAGTCTGAAAATCACTGGCGCATTGAAATCGGGAATCATAATCTCTTTGCGATACCAACTGGCGTCCCGTCGGTAGCCAGGGTCGTTATCCGTGGCATCGAACGCATTCCAGGTGTGCGGCAAATTGATCTTCTGCCATTTCAAATTTGGAGCGTTCAATTCATTAATTGAGCAAATATTTTGTTCGAGGTAATCCCAATTTTCATTCAACAAAAATATCTGGCGGATTGCTTCGGAATTGAACTTGCCCTGGTAGGGAATGCGGGATTGCCAGTCGATTTTTATTTGAGTCGATAGATTATTTGTGTCCAACTCGCCAGCATTGGCAATTGTGGGGATATTTATGAATAGCATGAAAATCAAAGTTAGCAGAAAACAACAAAATCTACACTGCATAATAATTCCCTGGTAAGTTTCTAAATACTTGTTAAACGGTAATTCATATTTTTTGGTATCAACAAAAACCATGATAAATCATGGTGCCTATCTCAAGTTATCTTGAATTAACACCATACTGCTTTTCACTTTTCACATTTCACATCTCACATCTGCCGTCTGCCATCTCACGTCTGCCTTTTGCCAAGAAATTTTTCAATTTTTTCAATTCGTTCAATGATAGTCGGATGGGATAAAAAATAATTGTAAATTGGGATATCCTCTGAAGATCGTACTGCTAACTTCGCTAACACCGATCTGGAAGCCTGGGGATCAAAGCCTGCACTGTTCATCAGCCGCACCGCATAATTGTCCGCCTCAAATTCATTGTCCTGAGAATAGGTGCTCCTGAGCAGGCTGCCTATCAATTGTTTGGCGATCAGCCCAATCGTTCCGCCTTTCAAAAAAATATTGGAGATGAGATGACCTGGGCGGAGTAGTCAGTTAAAATTCGATTGATTGGGTGCTTGAGAACAACGTGCATGATTTCATGCGCCAGTATATATGAAAGCTCATCCCTGTTCATTTCAATTTTATCGAGCAGTGCCTGCGTCACAAAAATAAATCCACCAGGCAAAGCAAATGCGTTGATATCGTTTGTCTCAACGACGTGAAATTTGAATTTTCGTTTTTTATTCACTACTTTTTCAATTAATTTCCCGCCAACTTCATCCAATAACTTCTGGCGAATTGGGTCATTTTGAATTTTCATTTCCCGACCGATGTTGGCAGCAAGCGCATTGCCCATGAAATATTCGGCTTCAATTGCCTCGTCTTCACTGCCGAACAGGGATTTGTAATACCACTTGCCTCTGTTGACGGTCGTTCCGAGTTTTCGACCTAAATTGATAAAAAATTTTTCCATAGATTATTTTTCACAAAAATTAAACTCATGCTAAGCCGCCAGGAAAAAATCACAACTATTCAGGGCGCCTGATGGTGAACCATCAGGCTAAGATATGGAAGCATCCTGAAGGATGCTATATCAATAGAGCGCTTTAGTGTCCCCCCATTTATGAACCTTGTCCTTTTCGGCAAAGCAGATCGAATTGAAATGATATGCCTGAACAGGCAAAAAAAATCTTGAAAATCCCTTGCGATCTTAGCGGCTTAGCGTGAGGATTAAAATTATTTGAATATGAAAATAGAATAAAGGTTGAAAACCTTCGCCAAGATTTCTATAAAAAATCTCCGTGAGACTCAGTTAGCTCCATTGCTCCTTGTGAGATCTTTTACTTTCAACCTCCTCAAATTCGCTTCCAGAAAATAGTAATCCGCATAGATCAGCGGCACATCAATTTCCACCTGGTGTGGCTTGCTTCCCACAGAGTGCATCAATAAAAAATTATTATTTTCCCCTGCTGTTACCATGTACTGACCTGAAGACAAACTCGCCAAAAGTTTATCTGCAACCAGTTTATATTTTAAACCATCCTCTCCCAAATGCGTGGTTAATTCGTACAGGGCGGAACACATAATTGCACCAGCCGAAACATCTCGCTCCTCATTGGGAATATGGGGCGCATCAAAATCCCAATATGGGATCATATCCGCTGGCAGATTTTTGTGATTCAGGATAAAGTCGGCGATCTTTTGGGCTTGAACCAGATAACGCTTATCTTTCGTTTCCCGATAACACATCGTGAAACCATACAATCCCCACGCTTGCCCTCTTGCCCAGGCGGAATCGTGAGAATACCCCTGGTGGGTCTGCTTGTTGATAACTTTGCCCGTTGTCGTGTCAAAATTGACCACATGCCACGTACTGTTATCATCCCTGAAATGATTTTTCAACGTGGTATTGGCATGTATCACAGCGATGCGATAAAAGGTTGAATCGCCGCTGGCTTTCGTCGCCCAAAAGAGTAACTCCAGGTTCATCATGTTATCAATAATGACAGGAAATTGCCAGAGGTCCTGATTGTGATCCCACGAGCGAATGCAGCCGACTTGAGGATTGAATCGGGTGATGAGCGTCTTTGCGCTCTGAAGCAAAATCTCTTTGTAATTTTCATCGTGCGTCAAACGATAGCCATTGCCGAAACTGCAGAACATTTTGAAGCCCATATCATGGGTGGTGGCGTTAAATTTCTCCTGCTCCACATTTGCTGTAAACTTTTGCGCAGCGAGTTTCCATTTTTCGTTCTGGCTGAATTCATAGAGCAGCCAAAGACCGCCAGGGAAGAATCCGCTCGTCCAGTCATTTGCTTCAACCAATTTGATGCTGCCGTTCTCATTTGTCGTGCGAGGATTTCTGTCCGAGTCGCCGATTGTGTTTAACAAATTTGAATACTGTTTTTGAGCGAATATGAGATTTCGGATGATCAACGAGTCATTAATTTTGCTTGACTGCCATGAAATGAAATTCTCTTTATCAATCTTGAATTTCACGCCCCCTGTCAGAGAATCAATCAACAATATTTCCTGTCGATCATTTTTTAATATGTGCCAATTTTTAACAATAATTTTTTGCTGAGATTGTGATGTATCAATTTTAATTTTTTTATTTTCGTTAAATGGATAAAGTAGCGTAGTGAATACAAAATCTCTTTGCCCGTTTCGATTGAATACAATATTTCCTTTTGATCTGAACTTGCTGACCAAAACGTCATCAATTACAGGATTCAATTGAACGATTTGCAATCCTGTTCCATCCTTAAAGTGTGAAAAAGCATGATTGTTATTTTTTATTGAATAATGCCCCTGCCAGACCTGCTGATAATCATGTGGCTTTTCCCCCTGAAAATGATCACGAACGATCCAGAATCTATCTTTGATGAACAACACCTCCCTAAAATAGCTCACGCCCAGCGAATCGTATCCATTGTGTGTGGCGAGGAAATAGTCGAATTGTTCAGAGGCTTTCCATTCGATGACCTCTGGTTCGGGCAGTTTCGCCCACTTGCCAAATCCTGATCCGCCTTCGTTGGGCATCCAGCCCTTACCCAGCGGAAGGCTATCCACCAGCGCCACATTTTTCACCCAGGAATTTTTCCAGAAGAGGAATTCTTCATCGTCGTACCTGACCTGGTAATTGGGCAAAATCTCGTGACCATGGGCATACGCCACAATTCCCAGCATGTCGCCATGCTGATGATCGGATTTCTTTTCGGATAGGCCTGCAGAAATTGTCAGGTAAAGAGCATTCTTGTCCCAGCCATTGCGCATGCAATAATAACCTGTCTGGTTCAGCGCCACTGAGCCAGAAGTCGGTCTCTTGCCTTTCAATTTATGAATGTTATCGAATTGCTTTGTTTGAATCAGCCAGTAGATGGAAGCGGGAATTTCATCCGTCGAGAAGTAGCGAAATACAGGATCGCCAAAAACCAATGCGCCGATGGTCATGGCATCATCGATCTGGTTATTTTCAGCAAAAGGGGAATCCGTATCATCCTGCAAGACGGGAAGCCGTTTATTGGGCTGAGCCAATTGCACCAGTGCTTCGAACATCTTGCGGAACTGGCTTTCAAAAATTTCTGGTAATGCCATCTGATTTAATTTTGCCAACTGGTAAACCCGAAAATAGTTTTCGATATCGCCGATGTGATAGTGCACCGACCGCTCGAATTGGAAGCCATCGGCATTCACTTCGTTTTTTAAATGCTGCACCAAACCAGCTACTGCTTGATCTTTCCATGAATCAGAAATTTGAAAATCAGAAAAAACAGCAGCGATTTCGAACAGCGCCACCAGTCCTTTGGTATGATGATTTCCCGAACGATACTTTTTCGTCTTCTGCTGCAAGCGAGCGCCATGATGGAGAAAGGTTTTGATGAGCAGAAGCTGGGATTGCCAGCCATATTTTTTTGAAGCGAGATAAGCATGGTGGCAGAACAGCCAATTATGAATCCGCTGGCCTGCTCGATAGCTTTCATACACGCCATTCCCCGCATCATCGTAAGCGCCTTCGGAAAACGCCCGATTCAAATCCGCTGCCTGGCGCAGCCAATAGTCGAGGTATTTTTCATCTTCATCGAGATAATAAAACATCAGCGCCATATCATAAGATTTCTGCTGTCGTGCCAGATGCCGAAGCTCATAAGCTGTGACTTCATCCCCTCTCAAATTTTTGAAGGGCAGAATCCAATTTGTTTCGGGCGGATATGTCTTCATCTGCTCACTGGCAAGATCGAAATGTTTCTTGCGCATCTCAGGAAATTGGTCTCGATATTGTTTGAACCGCTGTTTGAAATTTTTCCAGTTGAAATAATAGCGATCGGTAGATTTTTGTTTCAGATATTCGACCAGCAGTTGAACTGCCTGATCGGTTTTGCCAGTGTCTCGGAGGTGATAGATTTTTGCTAATTCTGGAATGTCTGGTTTTAGGTTCGTCAGCAAATCTATTTCTGACGGAATCTTTTTGGGAGAGATTGGATGATCAGATGCAAACGTTGGAGAGGATAACAAAACGGGTATTATCAGTACAAATTTGACGAAGGAGCTAAAACGGAGGTATGGTTTTATATTTTTGAGCTTCATAGAAAATAAGGCAATATGGTTTATGGACTTGTGGTGATTGCAGCTTCTATTAAGGTTTCAAAGTAGACAAATGGACTCCATTTCCAAAATGGAGTCCATTTGTCTACTGTTTATTTTCCTTTCACAAAATCATCCCGCATCGGCGAAAAGGTATCGATCAAGGCCCCAGCTTCGAGGCATTTGGCGCCGTG
>JALOPY010000340.1 GCA_025453735.1 bacterium
TCATTACAGCAAATTAACTTTGGCAAAATTGTTGCAACATTACCCTCTGGGCTTACTCCAAATCGGGTCAAATTTGGTGCGCTTTTTCCAGTTAAAATATCGGGTGAGGGTCATGTTGCTAATTCGATTTAATTCAATTCGAGGCTATTACTTTGAAGCTCTTTTTTAAATTTCTGATTAGCATCGTTTCTCTACCTTTTCTGATTCCCTGGTACATCGCTGATATCGCGTTCGAGTATTTTCTGCAGCCATTCATTTTCAAAAAGTATAAGCTGCCAGTATCTCGAAAACAAATCTGGGCTGTGAGGCTGTTAAAAATAGTGCCACTTGTTTTGCTGGGCATCTATCTAGTTAAACGAGCAATTGATTTTTTTCAGCAGACCCGGGGCGTATGGAATGGTCTTAAAAATATCAAATATCTTTTTATTACGTATTACAATGACCTGATCAAGTTTTTAAATTTTATCTTTAAACCAATAAATCATTTAATTTTTTATATCGATGGGGGATACATACGATTCTGGGATTTCGTTGTATCCCTTTATTTTTGCGTCGTTCCTATTTTGTTCATTGTCAATCTGATTTATCGCTCCATCAAGACTTATTCGTCAATTCATAAAGCAGTATCGCTGCGAAACAAGGCAATTCGAGATGTCGATATTGTTCGCTTCGCAGAGGCGGCGAAAGAGGATGAGGTATTTTTGGGTCTCGATCTCAATAAGAACAGTCAACCATTCTATGTGAAGCGGAACTGGCTAAAGGGTCACGTCCAGGTTATCGGCGGACCCGGAAGTGGCAAGACCGAAAGTATCATCCAGCCAATCTGGTTTCAAGAAATGCGCCGGAACGTTGCCACGATTGTCATCGATGGAAAAGCGTCAGGTCGCAACATCGACAAGTTCTTCACGATTGCCAGCTCGCTCGCGCAGGCGCAGGATATCCTTTATTTCAATCCGATGGACCCAAATCGCTCGGCAACTTATAATCCGTTGTTGCGCGGCAATGTCAGCGAAGTCAAGAACAAAATCATGGCAAGCATCAATTGGAATGAATTTTCACCAGCCAGCCGGGAGAAGCTGGATGCGGCGCTGAATGTTTTTCTCAAAGCGATGGAGGAAACCAAAACCCATTTCAATCTCAGGGAGTTGCTGGAATATTTTCAATCGCGCGGTTTCGTCGGCAAGCAAAGCGACCGGGTGGGCAATTATTATGTGAAGAACAGCTTGAAAGAAATTTTGCTGAACTACTCCGCATTTCAATCGAGCCTGTCGTTCTTTGTAGGGATTTTGCAGGATCTATTTCAAACCGGTTATGGGCAACTGTTAAATTCGGAATCGCCGCAAATCGATATTCATAAAATTTATCACGATCACAAAGACTGTTACTTCACCCTGCCAATGCAGAGCAATGAAACAGCGACCCGGTTTTTAGGGCAGCTCATCTTGCAGGACATCAATCACTGTTTTCGACAAATCGCGATGGAAGGCGGGGAGAGCGCCAATAAGGAAGGATTGCTGGTGATCGATGAAATGGCGAAATTCGCCAGCCCGAACTTCATCAAATTGCTTGAAGCGAGCCGGGGAGTCGGCGTCAGCGTGTGCTATACCAATCAGTCCATGGGCGAATTGGAAAATCCAGAGTTGAATTTATCAAAAGTGTTTATCGACCAATTGACCGAACACACCAATGTGGTCTGCTGTTTTCAGCTCGGCAGCCCGGAAAGTATCCAGATGATGCTGAATCGAATCGGAAAAATTCAGGCAGCAGGCGATGAAACAAAAAAGGAATTTGCGATCAGTGATCCGGAATTTTTTAAACAATTGGAAGTAGGGCGAAGCGTGATCTTCATTCGCCGTCCTCGCTTCCTCTCGATTCTGAAAACCGGATATTTTAAATTTGATGAGCTGCTGCAATTTGCTGGAAAAACAGCAGAACAGAAAACAGAGAAATAAAATTAATTTTGGAAAAATATAGTTATTCAGGAGGACAACAAAATGCAGACAATTTTACAAGCCTTACAAAACATCACCAATGCCATGATTTTATTGGCATCCCCCGTACTTGTTCTTGCCTTGATCGTTGCCGGCTTCAATATGGCAAGCGCTGATGGCGGAAGACATGAGAAAGCCAAGAAACAATTAATCGGAATCGCAATCGCGGCTGTCGTTATTTTCGGCGCACGATTTATTGTCTCGACGTTAATTTCCTTCGTGCCAGGCTCTTCCTTTTAGAGCAGTTATTAACTATATCCCAGCGCAGCGAAGCTGCAAAACAAATACTCAACGCCAAGATCACGCCGGCAGGCGGATTCACGAAGATAAAATTTGCAAATTATTTTCATCTTCTTTTGTGTCCTTTTTGGTTTCTTGGTGGCTTTGTGTTTGATGATTTTTTTAACCAATAAAAACAAAGACTGTACTTGTAATACTATTTCACACTACAGATAACTAAATTGAATAACTTATGGAAAAATGTTATCGAGACATTCAGAGCCGGGGACAGATTGCAGGGCTGAGTATTCTGGAAATATTCATCCTTCTCGGTGTTCCAATCATTCTGTTTCCAATATTCACACTGCTGAAATTGTATACTGGAATCATTTTTCTCATCGAGATCGCCTTATATTTCCTATTTCGCCTGGCAATTCGGGTTTCGGCTTTTGATTATGGATTGGCATCGTTCATTTATTCCCGATTGATCTGGCCGAAAAAATTATCGGCTTATCCATTGGATGAGACCCAATACATTAAAACCCGGGATGAAATGACAACTAGAACGAACAACAGCAAACAGACTTTAAAATGAATTACACTAAATTATCAGAAAAACAAGCTTATCAATATCGCGCCTCTTTGGCGAAGCATTTGCCATATCTGGACGTGCTGGACGATTTCATCATCAAAAAGAACGGCAATCTGGTCGCGGGCTTCGAGGTGGATGCGCTCGATAATATGGGGCTTTCCGGCAGCGATTACGATTCGCTGGCGGTGACCATCGAAAACGCGCTGAACAATCTCGATGAAAAGATCAATTTGCAATTCTATTACTCATTTGATTATCATCCCTATTCCGAGGATTTTGTTTACACCGATGATCCGATTTTGAATTATTTCAAATTCAACCGTCATCAATATTTTTCGTTCTACAAATATCTAAAAAGCAAAATCTATTTATTCATTGATTTCGATGCCGGCAAGCTATTGAAAACGCCGTTCAATATTTCATTATCGAATGGCGCGGTGGTGCAGCGATTCCGAGCGGAGCATGAGAGAATCGTTGCGGCAAAGCAGCATGAGATCAAGCCGATCGTGGCAAATTTTGAAAGCGCTGGCATTCGATTGCATCGGTTGAAAAATAGAGAATTGACCGATGTCCTGTTCCAAGCGATCAACTATGTGAGCGATCCATTCGAGCGGGAAATTTCAGGGATTGCATTCAATAATGAGCTGATGTTGCAGGACTATGCGGTCGAAAACGGCTATCTCAAAATTGGCAATCAATATATCGCCTGCTTATCATTGAGCCTGTTGCCAGAAGTGACTCGCTCTCATTTTCTGTTGAATGGCATTCCCCTGCCCTATCTGTTTCCGTTGATGCACAACCTGCCATTTCCGCATCGTGTGACGTTTTCGTGCCAGAACGTTTATATGGATAAAGAGATTGCGCGGCTATCTCGAAAGCTGAATTTCACTCGCTTCATTATGAATTTTTCTCAAAATAAAGAAGGCAGAAGAAGCGAAATTCGCTATCGGGAGCTGAATGAATTACTCGACGAAATTTATCACAAGCATAAAAAGTTGACGTCGGTCAGCCTGAATGTCATCATTAATGATACCGATATCAACCGGCTCAATGAAAAAATCAATCGAGCCAATCTGGCGTTCAGCACGGTCGATAAAAGTCAGGCGGTGCTGGAAACGCTGGATATTCTGCCCATCTTTGTCAGCTCGCTTCCCGGCAATTCGGCAGAGAACTATCATCGGCTGGTGGTGAAAACATCCAACGCGGGGCAATTTATCAATATCAGCACTTTCAATCGCGGCTATCATAAAGGCGTCGTCGTCAAGAATCGAAATAACGAGCCGGTATTGTTCGATTATTTCGATCCCAAATTGAATAGCTGGAACGCGATTATTATCGGTCCCACAGGAACGGGCAAGAGTTATTTGATGCAGGCGATGCTGCTGCAACTGCTGGAACAGGGCGTGAAGGTTTTTGGATTGGATGTTGGCGGCGTGGGGAATACCGGAGGCAGTTACAAAAAAATGATCACGCTGTTGAAAGGCAGATATGTCGAGCTCAACGTTGATCGGCCCATTCCGCTGAATCCTTTTGCACTCAT
>JALOPY010000341.1 GCA_025453735.1 bacterium
AAAAAGCCATGGAAATTCTGGTGGCACTCGGACGAATTTATGATGCGAAAGAGATGGTTCCCGTCACCTCTGCTCAAATCGCTGGCGTCAGCTACAAAAACATCGGCGATCCAGGATTGGAATTTATGACCGACTGGGCGAACCAGAATGCCCGGGTCCATATTCCGGCATTCATGAATCCGGCGGGGATCGATCGGCAGTTGTGGCGTCAATTGGGATTTCCCGAAGCTTTTGCCCACAAGCAGATCGAGATTATCGAGGTGCTGAGACGAATGGGCGTCCGTGCCACTTTAACCTGCACGCCGTATCACATCGGCATAGTTCCGCAAAAGGGAGAGCACATCGCCTGGAGCGAATCATCGGCAGTGAGCTATGCCAATTCTGTTTTAGGAGCACGGACGAATCGGGAAGGAGGTCCTTCGGCGCTGGCAGCCGCATTCTGTGGCAGGACGCCCCGATTCGGATTGCATCTGCATGAAAATCGACTGGCGACGCATCGGGTATTGGTCAATTGCAAATTGGAATCTTCGGCAGATTTCGGATTGCTCGGATATTTAATCGGGAAGCAAGTCGGCAATGGCATTCCTTTTTTTCAGGGAATCGAGTTACCAACTGATGAAACAGAGCGGACGATCTGCCTGAAATCGTTGGGAGCGGCGATGGCAGCTTCAGGGGCTGTGGCGCTTTATCATATTGAAAATTTTACTCCCGAAGCTGGCGTCTATGGTGATCGAATCATAACACAGAACGCGGGTTCAATTGAAATTACCAGCCTGGATGAGGCAAGAGCAGTTTTAAATCACGAAGGAAATCAAATCGACCTGGTAACGCTGGGATGCCCTCACGCTTCGCTGGAAGAATTAAAAGATATTGCCAGAATAATCGGAAACCAGCAGCTCAAAAAACCGCTGTGGATCGCCAGCTCTGCCATTGTTCGGGAGGATGCCAGAGCCAATGGAATTCTTGAAACGATTGAAAAGGCTGGTGGGAAAATATTGGCTGATACCTGCATGGTTGTCGCTCCGCTTGAGGAGATGGGAATCAAATATATCGCCACTAACTCTGCCAAAGCCGCGACGTATTTGCCGTCGCACCAGGCGGCAATCGTGCATTTTGGGACGACCGAACAATGCATTACCGCAGCAATTCAGGGGAAGTGGAAAAATTAAAATGATTTTTCAATCTTAGAATTTGAACACGAAAATTTCAACTATGGAAAAAATAGCAGGACGGATAATCTACGCAGGCAATGCAATAGGCACAATATTGAAATCGAATATGCCCATCAGCTTTTTTGGAGCCGTAGATCAGCAGACAGGAGTGATCAAAGAAAAAAATCATGGTTTGTTTGGTCAATCTATTGCAGGCAAAATATTGGTTTTCCCTCACGCCAAAGGCAGCACCGTCGGCTCATACATTCTTTATGCGTTAAAGAAAAATAATGTTGCACCCGCTGGCATGATTCTTGAAGATTGTGAGACGATTGTCGCGGTCGGAGCAATTATCAGTGAGATTCCGACAATCGATCAAGTTTCCATTGATCAATTTCAAACAGGTGATGTGGTTCAGATTGATAGAGGAGAAATAATCTTTGAAGAAAAGAGTCATCGTTAAAATCGGCGGTTCCTTTATTACCGATAAAAAACAGCCAGAGAGCTTACAAGAAGATCGAGTGCGAACCATTGCTCGTGAGATCGTTGCTGCCGTTGGATCAGGAAAAGTCAGTCTATTGCTCACTCATGGCGCGGGCAGTTACGGACATATTGCCGCGAAAGAATACCAGGCGCAAAATGGCAGCCATCCTCACTTTGGCTGGCAGGCATTTTACCAGATCCGGCAGGATATGACAAAAATGAACTTGCGGATTCTGCAACTCTGTGCCGAAGAAGGTTTATTTCCGATCACTGTCCAGCCTTCCGCCATTGCTATGGCCCGGAATGGCAAATTGAGCTTCATGGATACCCGAAACATTAGATTTTTGCTGGACTCGGACCAAATCCCTTTGATTCATGGCGATATTGTTCTGGATGAAAAATTGGATTTTACCATTGCTTCGACCGAAGATCAAATTCAAAAATTAAGCGATTATATTTTTTTTCACCGGATTGTTTTAATCAGTGATGTGCCTGGCGTTTTTGATGCTGAAGGAAAAGTGATTCGGGAAATTAACCGAACTAATTTTTCACAAATTATCGATCACCTCGGTGGATCAGCAGGATTGGATGTGACCGGAGGAATGCGCTCAAAAGTCGAGCAAATTTTTCGGCTGGTGCAGGATAATCCCGCAACTCAGGCATTTATCATTGCCGGCGATTTGGAGCCAGGCATGATTGCACGGACGATTGCCGGAGACGCATGTCCCGGAACGTTGCTTCGATACTGATGTGATTTAGTTCTTTGCATACCCTGGCGCAGTTTATTCATTTTCATTTAATCAAGCAGGGCAGAAATCAATCAAATGGCAAATCTAAAAACCAAAATCTGCAACATCGAATTTCCCAATCCCATCTGGACAGCAGCAGGACCGACTTCAGCCAATGCCGGGATGTTGCGCCAGGCGGCTGAAGGCGGCGCTGGTGGATTGGTGACGAAAACGATCAGCGTGCAGCCAGCCAGGGTGCCGATTCCGAATATTTATTCGCCTTTTGCTGGAAGTCTTTTGAACGCTGAATTGTGGTCGGAGATGGATTATCGGAATTTTATCGACAACCAATTGCCACAGATTAAAGCATTGGAATTGCCTGTCATCGCTTCCTTGGGTTATTCGCCCGATGATCTGAAACTATTGGGAAAGGGATTAGAGAAAAGTGGATTGGCAGATGCCATTGAATTTTCGATTCATTACATTGGCAAAGATATTGAAAATTTAAAACAAACCGCCTCTGCTTTAAAACAGCAAGTTAGCGTTCCAGTATTTGCCAAATTGAGTCCGTCTATTTCTGATTTAAAATCAGTGATTCAGGCGTTGGATGAAATCGTGGATGGGTATGTTGCCATCAATAGCGTGGGACCTGCACTGGATTTTAATATTGAAACGTTGCAGCCTTATCTGGGAAGTCAGGACGGTCGAGGCTGGCTGTCTGGCAGAGCGATTCTTCCCATTGGACTTCATTTTGTCGCATCAATTTATTCGCTATCAAAGAAACCAGTGATCGGTGTTGGTGGTATCAGCTCGGTGCAGGATGTCGTCAAATACCTGATGTCTGGGGCATCGGCGGTACAGATTTGCTCGCTGGCGATTTTGAAAGGACAGCAGGTCTGTGGCGAATTGGCTAAAGAATTATCGCAATGGATGGATGAACATGGCTATGATGATATTGAATCGCTCATCGGAATTATCCATCGAAAGAAAGATCGAAAGCAATATTTTTTGAATGAAGGCGATCAATTATATCCTTTGATTCAAACTGAAAGATGTAATTTCTGTGATCGCTGTGTTCGTTCCTGCATTCATCACGCCATTCGATTCGAGGAGCAGGAATTTTTGGTGGATCGATCAAGATGTGTCAGTTGTGGGTTGTGTGTGTCGTTGTGCCCTAAATCTGCTTTAAAATTGATCGAGAATTTTTATTAAAAAATATCAACCGCAGAGTTGCAAAGACGCAGAGGGCACGCTTAATATCTCTTTGCGCCTCAGCATCTCAGCGGTGAAAAAATATTTAAAACAGGAATGATTCATTATGACTAAAAAACCAAAAGAACAGCAGGTACTACCCGATACCCCAAATTTGCGAGAGGAGCTATATCTGCTCCTCCAACGCCTGATCCAGATTCGCAGCTATAGTGGTGAAGAAAAAGAAATCGTGGAGTTTATCCTGCAAAAAATGAAGGAATTCGGTTTTGATGAAGCATTTATCGATGGACTGGGAAATGTGGTCGGACGAATTGGATCGGGCAAGATCAAGATTCTTTATGATGCCCATATCGATACCGTCAAAGTCACTGAATCTGAAAATTGGCAATACCCGCCATTCGATGGGAAGATTGTTGATGGAAAAATTTATGGTCGTGGCGCTGTCGATGAAAAGCCTGCTATGGCAGGATTTCTGCTGGCAGCCAAAGCTATTCAATCAAAATTCAAGGGACAGGAATTGCCATTCACGCTCTACATTGTCGGATCAGTGCTGGAGGAGGATGTCGATGGCTATCCGCTCTTTCATTTGATCGAAAATGAAAGGATCAAGCCCGACTATGTGCTGCTTGGCGAGCCGACCGATTTGCAGGTCTATCGGGGGCAACGTGGCAGAATGGAACTGAAAATTGGCGTGACAGGAAAATCTGCCCACGGCGCACATAACGAACAGGGCATAAATGCTATCTACAAAATGATGCCGATTATT
>JALOPY010000342.1 GCA_025453735.1 bacterium
GGACTTTGTGCGCGCTTCGTGACTTGATGTTGAATAATTTTTATTGCAGTTTTGCTGAGTTATGAATAATTCGAGCTGTGAAAGAGGGCTGATTCGATGGGATTAAAAGCTTTTTTTCAACAGAGGTATCAAAAGTTTGAATCATTCAAAACTGCTACTAATTTTTTTAGCATCGAGTTTTTTGTTGATTATCAGGATCGAATTTTTTATATTAGTCTGAAAAATTAATTCAGCGCGAGCTGTGATGGCTCAGTTGCTGAAAACCTGATCGGTCGATTTTGTTTCCAATTTTGAACTTCAGTTTGAAGGTTTTCCAAAATCTGCTGTTTTTTGGAAATGATCTCCTCGATTTCAGATATTTTCAAATGTGCACAGGATTGATTGAATCGGTTTTGGTGAAAGAATCGGAGGATGATGCGCTTGAATGTTGAATGAGTGTTCTCCTGGTGGGATTGTTCGATAATATATGATGATATGTGCTGCTCTATTTCCTTGGTGAAGAGCTCCTGGTTTTGGAAAGCTTCTTGCATTGTCGTAAGCTTTGTTTTTTGAAGTCGGAAGAGGGTAATCTCCTCACGAAAAAATGTTTCGTATTTCAGAATGATATTTTGATATTCTCTTATTTTTGCTTGAAGCTCACCTAATGATCTTTCTAAATTGTCGATGTGATTATTCATTTGATTATCCTCAACCATGCGATTTTTCGAGCCAGCGTGTTCAAAAATTTGGTCAACTGAGTGCAAGCAACTGCTATGACCTGGTTTATCCAAAATATCGATATCCAAATTGTTCACCAGGTGTTCTCCATAATTTTTTTTCGATGATTAGTCCTGACGAGTATGATGAGTTATAATGCAGACTTGACATTTGCAAAGGGTGTGCCAAAATTTGATTGTTCTATTTTATCTATGACAATTTTTTTTATTCTGTCTAATTTGCTTATAAATTTTTATCGTTGCGATCAATGGTTTTTATTTTCAGAAAATAATATAGCCTTCAATATCATAAAAAATAGTTAGTTAATTTTTCTCAAAATAGATGATGTAATCGAAAATTGCAGCTTATTCAAAGGAGCGCAATCAATACTTTTGAATGCAGAAGCAAAACCTGCCGTTTTTACAATTGTGTCATAAGCAAACAAAATATGTTATTGCAGCGTTTAACTGTTTTAGAAGTGGTCAAAAAGTGTTCAATATAGTACAATTGGCTGGATATTGTGCATTGCAAAACCAGGTATAGCTATATGTGGATTGAAAATAAATATCAGGGGATACTGAACAATGGTTAAATTTTTTAAAAGGTTTTTCTTTTTATTTGCAATTTTTGGGGCAATGGTCCCGAACACATTCGCCCTTATCGGTCCCGTCCGAATATTACCGAGCGGCTCAGTGTTATTAGTATCAAGCGAAAATGTCAAAATGATCCAGGAGAAAATTGAGCTGTATCATCACCCCCTGGGAATCTGGTTAGTTGAGTGTGAGGTATTGTTACAGAACTTGCGTTCGCAGGAAATGAGCGTGCCTGTTGGCTTCCCGGCTGGATTCGATATCCGGCTTGTTGAGGGTGATCTCTATTGTGACCGGTTCGACAATTTTCAGGTGTTTGAAAATAATCAAAAAGTCACTGATTTAAACTTCATGCAAAAATGCGCGAATTATGTTGAAACAACCGGGACCCAATGGAGTGTGGATGATGGGGCTGGAATTGGATTCTTAAATACCTGGAATTTAAAATTCAAGCCTGACGAATCGAAACGGATTAAAGTAACATTTCATTTTATCGTCAAAAAGCCGCCAGTGGTTTTCAATCCAAATATAAAAGAAACCTGGTATTCTGATCTGATGAATTGGATGCGGGAAGATTATTCCTATCGTGAAGAAAATCATTTTGCACTGCCAATTAATATCGGATCGTTTTGGGCATTTTATCCCGATACCCTGACGATCCGCAGTTATATTGCCAGCGATTGGTTCGACATCGTTAAAGAACCTGATCGCTCCTATCAAAAAGATTTGGTCAAGCAGTATGAATTTAGTGAGCCCGTTGGATTCTATACTCCACCAGAAATCGCTCTCGATTCGCTGTCAATCAATCAGCTTCAGGAAATTAGCGCGACGAAATTGATAATTTTAAGAAATTCTTTCTTTGCAAAATATGGACGAAAGTTCGAGGTTTCATGGCTGAAGCAGTATTTTGAAAAACAACCCTGGTATCAAGAAAATCAAAACTATCATAATTGGTATTTAACGCAGTGGGATCTGGATCACATCAAAAAGATTTATCAAGTCGAGAAACGAATCGAAAAGTGAGTTTTGCAAACCAGGTTTTCGAATTTCAAAAACGATCCAATTCAGAATGATCCTTTTGATTTCAAACAAGTTATTTGAGAGGATGCAATGTCGGATAACAATGCAGGCGTGACGAATTCAAAAATAAAATTTTGCGATTTAAAATGTGAACACGCCTCTTTCCCAAAAGAGGATGGGCTGGATGGGAGCAAAAGCTGCCATACTTTTGCCGCATTATGGTGCGGCCTCCTCAATCAATATGTAACCAAAAATGCTCCTTGTGCCGCACAATTTGGGAAGCGACGACCGAAAACCGGATTCTAATTTATCACGAGTGATTTGAGAAATAAAAATTGGATTACTGCAAAATGAAATTTTGTTCGGGGAAGAAAGCGATGCAACGAATCAAAACAGCACTTTTATCTTTCATTATGATTTGTTGCTTTGGTATGCATTTTCAGTGCAGTAATCCAAATCCGGTTTCTCCTCAACTTATTGAAAACAGAACCATTCAGCATCGAAATGATATTAACCAGGATCAGGTGTGGAGCGCGGATTCAATTCATATTATTTCGAATCCGATTGCTATTCATCATGCGATTCTAAAAATTGAACCAGGAACAATCGTGAAGTTCGAGCGCGACGCGGCTTTGAGTATTATGGATAGCGCAGGATTGCTTGCCGATGGTTCTGCCAAAGCAATATCTTTCACCTCAGATATAAAAGAAAAAGGGAGCTGGAAATACATTTATTTTTCCAGGGAGGCATTCCATGATAGCTGTCGGTTGATTGAATGCAATTTGGAGTACGGCGGCGGAGATAGCATTCGCAGTGGTATCATTTTTTGTGATGGCGCCAGCCCGATCATTAAATCGTGCACCATAAGCAAATCCGGAATCTGCGGTGTTGTTCTGTTTGGTGATTGCAGCGGCTGTCAGTTTGATAGCAACCTGGTTGCAAATTGTGATTTTGTACCAATCCAGACATATCCTATCAATGTTCCGTTGCTCAGCGGAAATAGTTACCAGGATAATGGATTAAACCAGATTCGGATCATTGATCGGTTAATCGACTTTGACGTCGTGTGGAAAAATCTATCCCTTCCGTATCGGGTGGCAGATGGATTGGAAATTCGGGGGGGAAAGCTGGTTTTAGAAGCTGGGGTGGAATTAATTTTTGAAGATCTGGAAGGCGTTGCTGTTCAGGAACAAGGGATATTGGAAGCAAATGGAACTGCAACCCATCGTGTGATTTTCACTGGCTCTGCTGGTGAAACCTGGCGGGGAATTCACTTTGCCGAGACAGCCGATTTTCTGAGTTCAAGGCTTGTCCACTGCGTTGTTGAAAAAGGCGGGCAGGATGCTGAACATCCAGCAAATATTATAGTGGAGGGTGGATTGCCCGAGATATTGAATTGCATCATTCAATTCAGCGTTGGGTATGGCATTTATGGATTGGGCAGTTTAACTTCAAATAGCTTCTCCAATAATATTATCACAAGAAATACGTTGGCGCCGATCAGTGTTCCAACAAATTCAGTCCCCGCTATTTCTGAAGGCGACTACCTGGGGAATGGGATGGACGTCATTGAAGTTCGCGGGGGAACGGCTGAAGGACTGATCACTCAGAATGGATACTGGCAGAATTTGAAAATTCCATATTTGGTAAAAAATGTGATCGATATAAATTCCTGCACCATAACGGTCGCACCCGGAGTGAAAATCGAGATGGCTGAACATGCCAGTATTATCGTTCGCAATGGGGGCGGATTAATTGCGAACGGAGCTTTCGCTCCCATCGAAATCGTTGGCGCCCAATCATTACATGGAACATGGGATAGTATTTATTTCAGCCCAACCGCATCTGCGGCAAATTGCCAGCTTGTCAATTGTTATATCAGATTCGGAGGAGGCGATGCCAATAAGTTGGGAATGATCTATTGTGATAATGTTTCTCCAACCATTAAAAATTGCTTTATTGAATATAGTCAAACCTGGGGAATCTATCTAAATGGTAATGTTAA